>NZ_BMBX01000005.1:0-212892 GCF_014634905.1 Sporomusa sp. GT1
TTCCCCGATACAGTACCGGGAAAAGATGGCTGCATAGTTGTTTTTTTATCGTTGTCTACTTGACAGGGGGAACTCCAGGCATAGGGCGTTTTCTTTTGGTCTATGGCGAGGGCCGTGTCGGCGGTTTTTCTTATATAAAGGAAGAATTTTGATAGGGAATAATTACTATTTGGCGAAATACACAGTAGAGGGATTCGCATACTTCATACTCGGAGGTAACTGAGGTGTCAACGCAAGCTGAACGTCGCGCCCGCCGGGCGGCCCGCAAGGCTGCCGGAGTATTCTATACACCTGAGTATATTGTAGATTATATTTTGCAGCAGACGCTGGCAAACCATGATGTTGTAACCAATCCGGTGCCTAAGGTGCTTGATCCGGCTTGCGGCACAGGCAATTTTTTGATTGCTGCCTATGATTTGCTGCTGCATAAATTTGGCGAAATGCTGCCGCTGCTGCGGCAATATTATGCTGACCGGAAGTATATGATCCATGACGGTCAGACCGAGGTCGCTATTGACGGGGCGGCCTACTGGTGCCGGGAAAACCTGCATTACCACCTTGTCAGGCATTGCTTATACGGGGCCGATATTGACGCGCAGGCCATAGCTATTGCGCACGGCCGGTTGTTGGACAAGTGCCGGGAGCGGCCTTTATACCGGCCGGTACCCAATCTGCTGCTAGGAGACAGCCTGATTAAATGGGAAGACAGCAATAAGATTCCGGCAGATATTCCTATGGATGCCGGGCAGCAGCGCCGGTTGGCTGATTTTTGGTCTTGTGGCTATGATTTCATTGTTGGCAATCCTCCATATGTAAGTTTCGGGTTAAACCGGGTAGGTAAAATGACGGTTGTTCAGTCCGATTACCTGCGAGCTAATTATCCCCGTTCGGCCCAGTACAAATTAAGCTATTACGCGTTGTTTCTGGAACGAAGTATCTTAGCGTTAAACCCTGGAGGGTATCTGGGGTTTATTACCCCGGACAGTTATCTTTTGGGCCGCTATTATTCAAAAATACGGCAATATATACTGGATACTTGCAGAATACATGAATTGACACTGGCCGGCAGCAAGGTGTTCAGCGGTGTTCAGGTGGGTATTCCGGTTATTACTGTCTTGTCTAAGGGGGCCAGGCGGCAGCAGGCACATTCTGATGTGCTTGCGGTTAACAAGTTAAACGATTCAGGCAAGGTAACCGTGACACATCAATATTCCCAGAATTATTTTGACCATCAGGCGTACAATCGGTTCCGGCTGTTTTTTAACGCAAAAGATAAAGGCATTATTGATACCATCGAGCAAGCGCCAAACCGCTTCGGTGATTTGACCAAAATCAGGACAGGTATGCGCTCCTTGACGGTTCAGGCGGCAATTAAGAGTAAAAACAGGCAGGGTGACTCCTGGAAGCAGGGGGTAATATCATCTTCACAGGTATTGCCGTTTGGCATTGTTTATCAGGGGGACTGGCTTGATGTTACTCCCGCCAAGCTTAATAAAGGCGGTTGGGATGCCGCGGTGATAGCCGGGCCGAAGATTTTCCTCCGGCAGACCGGCGACAGCCTGATTGCTGCTGTGGATAACTCGGGTTTATACCATTTGAACAATATTCATTCACTGACAGTGCTGGACCCGGGCATCTGTTTGGACTACCTGTCATGTATTCTCAATTCCAGGTTAATGAATTTTTATTATCATATTGTGACTTTAGAAAAAGGGCGGTCTATGGCCCAGGTCGATATTGAGACAGTAGAAAAACTGCCGCTCTGCATTGACCGGGAGCGTGCCGGCCTGCTGGCCGGGCTGGGGAGAACGCTGGCACAGCTGGTTAGCCGGCTGTGTTCGCTGCAGCGCCAGCAGGATAACACCACCTGGTTGTCTGATTTTACTGCCGTTTATCATGAGATGAATCAGGTTGTATACCATATATACGGGTTATCGGCTGATGATGTTTTATATATTGAACAGCATACCGATTCCTATTGGGAAAGGTATAAAGAACTGAAAAAACCAAGAGGCCGTCAGTGGTAGACGGCCTCTTTGGTTTACGGTAACTATCGCTATTGTTTGGGGCGCGCTTTACTATCGTTGGTGGGAGGTAGAACTTTAGCCGCGTTTGCGTTGGATAAGCTGTCGGTTTCTTTGCCGCCGTACGGACCCTGATGGCTTTGCGTTTGACCATGGGGGCCATGTTTTGATTTAAGGTTATTGTCATAAATATTGCTCATATAAATCACCTCCTGACAATAGTGTTCCCTAAATTATAGTTTTAGCGCGTGGCAAATTTCTAAACATGTTGTTTTTTCATTGACCTGGCGATTATACCAGCTCTGGTTACCGTGAAGCCGGTCTTTTATATTGAGTGAAAAGCAAAAACCCGCGCTATATTGCGCGGGTTTTTGCTTTTTACTACATGCATTTAGGGCAGGCACCGCGGTGTTGGTGATAGTCGAACTCGTGGCCGCAGGAAGGGCAGATTTTGCATAACCGGTAGGTACAAATTCTGTATAGTTTATAGTAGCATTTAAAAGTTTTTACACACTCTTTTACTGGCTGGCATTTCATTTTTGGTGGAACACAACAGGACATATCCATGTCTGCGCAGTCGTCCATGTCTGGTTTATCACTACAGCCGTATTTAGGATAATCGTCATCGCACTTCCAATAAGGATTTTTCTTATAAGACTTCATTAAATGCGTTACCTCCTTAATTTTAGATGATTGATGTCCGCCCGCAAAGGGAAAGCGCATCTGCTATATACTATGAAGAATACCCGAAAAATGTTATGTTGTTTTTTAAATCCTATTTTGCGGTGCTGTTTTGCCGCGGTCCATCCTGGCTGCAGCTTTATCCGATGACTAACTCCGCTCTAAGACTCCCGCCTCTCCAGATGGGAGTATATCCCTACGGGCACAGGCGAGCGACTAAGTCCCTGGATAAGGGCGACTCAGCTTCAGATGGGGTTAAAACCCTACCTGAAGCTAAGTCTGCTTTATGGTTTGCCTGTGCCGGGAAAAGTTTGGGGGAGGGTTGTTGTCATCTGCCATTTTTTGATTTTTTGTCACATAAAAATTAGAGCAGGCATATATATAACTAGAATATACAAAGGGGGGAATCTGCATGGACGATAGAGCCGATAGAGCCATTAATGATGCGTGTACCCTAGGTGTGCAAACAGGCACTATTATTGTACGGCAAATCATTGGAGAAAAGGAAAAACAGAAAGCCTTAGATATTCATGTGGTCGTTCCTGAAAGAAAACCGGCTATTGAGCAAATTGTCGATGTGTTTGTGAAAGAAGTGGAAGTTAACAGTGTCGACGTTATTACCGACAAGGTTATTGTTCGCGGTGAATTTGAAATAAAGGCCATTTATGTAGCCGCCTTACCTGACCAGCCTGTACACGCGGTAGAAATTAAGCATTATAAATGGACGCTTGACATTGATATTCCCGGCGCCCGCAGGGGTATGGACGCAGAAGCCAGCGTAGTAGTAGAATTTGTCGACTATGATGTGGATGATCACCACCGTGCATATAAGTACAAAAATTTCGATCCCATTGACTGCGATGATGACGATGACGACGATGACGATGATTGCCACGACCATGACCACGACCACGGTTGTCACGACCATGACCATGATGATTGCGATGATCATCATCACGGGCATCACCACCACCGCAATTGCCGGGAGTTTGATGTATCGGTAATTCTTAAAGTAACCGCCAAGGTTATGACCGACCGGGAAGTAAATATCGGAACAGGAACATTGCCTACCAAGCCTAAAGGATAAGAGGTTAGGGATTGCTAAAAAGGGGGGGGAATAATGGACGACAACACAAGAGTTGCTTCAGCCTCGACAGACACCTTGTCGAGCAACACAAAAAAAGTTGCTGGCGTGACAACTACGGAAAGTGCCGAATTATTATGCGGCTGCCCTGAACCAAGTCTGGAAACCATAGAGGTTGAGCAAGTCCTGGGTGCCGAGATGGCGCAGCGTGTGGTTGAACTGGATATGTTTGTTCCGGCGCAAAAGCCTGATATTGAACAAGTGGTTGACGTGTATGTTAAAGAGGTGGAAATTACCAAAATTGATGTAATCCCGGATAAGGTAGTCGTACGCGGTGAACTGGAAGTAAAAGTAATGTATGTAGCCGACCTGCCGGATCAGCCGGTCCATGCTTTTGAAAAAAGACATATCCGGTTTACCCGGGATATTGAAGTAGCGGGCGCCGAGCCGGATATGAAGGCTACGGCCGATGTTACGGTAGAATTTGTGGACTATGACTTCCACTGCCATCATGACCGGCGCAAAGTGCATATCACTATTGTACTTAAAATATGGACCCGGGTGGTTACTACCACTGAGATGGATGTATTTGCTTTAAGTCCTGTTGATGAAATCGGTGTGTTCGAAAGCAATACCGCCAGCACCTCCAGCTCAGACAAAGTCAGTGCCAGCCAGTTTTCTGACGAGAGTGTGTCGGCTTCCGAGACTGGCGGCGGCCACATAGAAGGCTTTGGTGAACAGAATGTGATTGTAACAGGACCTATGACGCCAACCGCCGGAACACCAACAACGGCCAGTGGTACTGTGACGGTTACAGGCAACACCGTCAATATTAGAACAGGTCCCGGCACCAATTTCCCGATTGTGGCTAAAGTAAACCGGGGAGCAATGTTAACCGTTAAAGAGCAGGCTTTTGGCTGGTACAGAGTGGTGCTGCCTGATGGTAATACTACCGGCTGGATTGCCAGCTGGCTTGTAACCGGCAATTCTTTTTAATTCTGACAGGTTGATAAAGCAGACTTAGCTTCAGAGGAGGAGTACCCTCAGCTGAAGTTTAGTCGCCCTTGCCCGGACGGATAAGCTGCTGTTTAACTCCTGCTTATCCGGGGCGGGTAGGGAGGCTCAGGTCACAAACTAAAATAATGGCCCAGGGATGAACCAAATCCCTGGGCCTTGTTTTCTTATTCCTGTAATCAGAGAGGAGTTGGATGGATGTTTCGGGCAATAAAATATCTTGGCCCGGTTGGGCTGGGAGCTACTTCGCCCCAACTGTTCCGGGCCGAGACCATTGATGGTGAAAGCAAGATTTGTGTGGTTAAACTCTCGGCTAACCGGCTTGGCTCCAAAGTACTGGTAAATGAGCTGTTGGCTGCTCAGTTTGGACGATGGCTCAAGCTGTGTTTTCCGGCAGGAGGAATGATTGATATTTCTGCTGACGTTCTTAATAAAAGCAGGCGCCTGGTAACGGCAGGTGTGCAGGCAGGCCGGCATTTCGGCTGTGAGTATCTAAAGGGAGTCGGGTATGTAAGCAAATATACTTTGCACCGGGCTATAAATAAAGAACAAATGGCCGGAGTCATGCTGTTTGACCACTTGTTTCATAATCCTGATCGGACAGAAAATCGCAAAAATCTGTTAATCCGGAAAGAACAGGCCGGGTATAAGCTGTATGCCATTGATAATTCCCACTTGTTCCGCCGGGGCAAGTGGAATATTGAAATGCTCCGGGGGATGACTGACGGTATAACCCTCAATCGCCGCCGGTCTTACGGGGTGCTGTTAAAGTACTATCTTAGACCAAAGGACTTTTATGCATACACTCAAGCCATCAAGGAGATTTCGCCAGGAGAATTGGCGCAGTTTGTCGAGAGTATTCCGGAGGAGTGGCTGCCGGATAAAGTGGAACGGCAAGCATTGCTTGAGTTTATTACCGCCCGGTGTGAAAAGGTCGGCTGGGTGACTGGGCGGCTAGTGGATTTAATCCCTGATATAAATAGGGGTACCGATATTTACCAGGGTAAATAGTTCCTCTACATGAGAATTGTGCATCCGGACACAGCCGTTGGAGACCATTTTGCCAATCAGCCAGGGAGCGTTAGTTCCATGAACACCGTAGGCATCATAATTAAGGCCCATCCAGCGGGTTCCCAGCACGCCGCCCGGGTTCGTGATTTTAGTGGCAATGGCATAATTGCCAAGCGGTGTGGGGGTCGCAGGCTTGCCGATAGCTACAGGGTATTGCCGGAAAGGACTGTTGCCGTCAAACAAAGTAAGCTGGCGCTGTGATCTCACTATAAGAATATTAGCCCTGGGGATTAGGTGCTTGGCTCTGTCTGTACGGGGAGCGGGTGTTACATCGGTAATGCTGGCAGGCTGATTTTGGCAGTAAGTAATGTAATCCTGGCTTTCGGCAAGTTTAATTCTGCTTAGCGATTGGGGCAAATAGATCATTCTGACATTCATATATTTCAGACCTCCGTTTTCTCCCAAATTCTTGCTACATTATATTCAGAGGCCGCATATTTGGTTAGTGCAATATTTTGTATAAAGGATAGGCAATTTTGGTAAAAATAGGAGTAAAGGTAAAAACGGGAGAATTATGACTATATGAGTGAACAAGCAGAGTCGAATAACAACAGTCCGGCAGGTAGTCTGCTGATTATCGGCGGTCATGAAGATAAAACAGGCAAGTGTTTGATTTTGCAGCACTTTATCGATATGGCCGGTGGGCGGGACAGCCGTATTGTGATCATTGCCACCGCAACTGATGAACCGCGGGCCGTGGGCAATGAGTATAAAGAACTATTTTCTTCCCTGGGTGCCGTCTCGGTTACCAGTATGGCTGTTGCCAACAGGGAAACGGCAAATCAGAGAGAACAGGCTGAAAGTATCAAAAGTGCCACCGGCATATTTTTTACAGGCGGTGACCAACTGCGGCTAACCAGTATTTTAGGTGGGTCGGCAGTAGACGCCGCTCTTCGTGCTGCCTTTAGACAGGGGGCGGTTATTGCCGGGACAAGTGCCGGTGCGGCCGTAATGAGTGAGACTATGATCGTTGGCGGTAATTCCAACGATACTCCGAAAAAATCTTCACTAAGCATGGCTCATGGTATGGGTTTTTTAAGTGAAGGGGTAGTGGATCAGCACTTTGCCCAGCGCGGGCGCATTAACCGCTTGCTGGCGGCTGTAGCGCAAAATCCGCATGTTTTGGGAATTGGCATTGACGAAGATACCGCTCTGGTTGTAGGGCCTGACCGGCTTTGCCGGGTAATCGGCTCACAAACAGTGACCATAATTGATGGCAAAAATATTATTTACTCCAATATTTCCGAGTCTAACCGGGATCAACCTGTGGCTATTTCCAATGTTTTACTGCACATATTGCCTGCAGGCTATGGTTTTGATTTAACCACAAGGCTGCCGATACAGCTTGATTCCAGCAATTAACTTAGGGGGATTTATCATGCAGTTATTATCTGCCCGCTTTATTGTCGGACCTAACCTTTATAGTTATCGTCCGGTTATTAAAGCAATTCTTGATATTGGCATCTATGAAAATATTGCCAGCAATGCGATTACAGGTTTTGTTGGCCGTTTATTGGCATTGCTGCCAGGCTTGTGCCAGCATTCCTGTTCGCGGGGCTATCCGGGAGGTTTTGCTGAGCGTTTGCGGGAAGGCACTTACTTAGCGCATATTTTTGAACATGTGGCACTGGAGATCCAGTCGCTGGCAGGTGAGGAATATGCCTCCGGCTTTGGCAAGACCCGGGGCTCCGGGCGCCAGGGCGTCTATAATATTGTGTTTGGCTGCAAATCGGGGCAGGTCGGGCTGGCCGTCGCCGAGGGTGCATACCGGCTGCTTACAGCAGTGCTTGCCGGACAGGCTTTTGATGTGGAGGCATTGGTTGCTTCGCTGAGAAAAGTAGGTGAAGAGGCTAAGCTTGGGCCAAGTACCCAGGCCATTTATGATGCGGCGCGGCGGCGCGGTATTCCTGTTTTGCGTCCGGAGGCTGAGACTAATTTGCTTATTCTCGGCTATGGCTGCCGGCAGGAGCGGGCTTGGGCCACTGTCAGCAGCAAGACCAGCTCGGTGGCTGTTGATTTGGCCGGAGATAAATTTCTTACCAATACCTTGCTCCGGCAGCATGCCGTTCCGGTGCCGCGAGGCTGTCTGGCCTTAAGCCTGGAGGAAGCGCTGGCTGCGTTTGCTGCTATGGGCACACCGGTTGTTATTAAGCCGGTCGGTGGTAATCATGGCAAGGGGGTTACCTTGCAGATTGTTACCAGCGCTGCGTTGAAACGCGCCTATAGGCTGGCTGCGGAATATGATGAACGGATATTGGTGGAGGAATATATAACCGGCCGCCAGTACCGGTTATGTGTTATCAATGGTAAACTGGTTGCAGGCGCCGAGCGTATACCGGCCCATGTTGTGGGTGACGGACAGCATACCATTGCTGAGCTTATCGATGTGGTTAACTTAGATCCGGCCCGCGGCTTTGGCCATAGCCGGCCGCTGACCAGGCTGGAACTGGATGCTGCGGCTATTCTCACCTTAGCAAGGCAACACCTGACAGCGGCTTCTGTACCTGATGCCGGGCGTGTTGTCTATATCCGTGATAACGCGAATCTAAGCACAGGGGCAACTGCTGCCGATGTTACGGATTGTATTCACCCGGAGACGGTGCGGCAGGTGGAGCGGGCGGTGCGGCTCATAGGGCTGGATATAGCCGGTGTTGATCTTGTTGTTCCCGACATTTCCGAGCCGCTGTCCGGCGGCAATGGGGCCATCATCGAAATCAATGCTGCGCCCGGTCTCCGTATGCATCTGTATCCAAGCCAGGGAATGGCCCGTGATGTGGGTGCGGCCATTGTCGACTATCTGTTTCCCGCCGGTGCCGACGGACGGATACCCATTATAGCTATTACCGGGACTAATGGAAAAACAACGGTAACCAGACTGATTGCCCATACTTTCCGGCAGGCAGGCTACAAAACCGGTATGACCAGTTCTGACGGCATCTATGTCGATGAAAACTGTATTTTGCGGGGCGATACCAGCGGCCCTGCGAGTGCGGCCATGGTATTAGCCGATCCTGCTGTCCAGGTGGCCGTGCTGGAGGTGGCACGCGGCGGTATTATCAGAGGAGGCCTGGGGTACGATTATGCCGATATCGGCATAATTACCAATATTACCGAAGACCATATCGGCCAGGACGGTATTGAAGACCTGGAGGATTTGGCTTATATAAAATCACTGGTAATTGAAACAGTACGCCCGGAGGGCGCAGTGCTGCTAAATGCCGATGACTGCCGGGTGGCGGCGCTCAAATCACGGGCAAAGGCGGAGATTATTTATTTTAGCACCCAGTCGGACAATATTATTGTCCGACGGCATTTAGGGGAAGGCGGCAAAGCGTGTTTTGTCAAAAATGGCAGGATTTACTTGGCTGACGGCAACCGGGAGCAGGCGGTCATTGCTGTCGTGGATGTCCCGCTCACGCTTGGCGGCCTTGCCCATCACAATATTCAAAATGCGGTAATTGCCGTGGCTGCCTGCAGGGCACAAGGACTTTCGCTGGCTGAGATTAGCAGCAGCTTGCGGAGCTTCTGTGAAAATCCTGGCCGGCTGATGCTTATGGATGTTGGAGATTGTAAGGTTTGTGTTGATTATGCACACAACCCTGCCGGTTGCCGGGCGCTGGTAAATACGCTCTGCCGGCTGAATGCCCGGCGGCTGATCGGTGTCATTGCCGCGCCGGGTGATCGGCGGGATGACGTGATTATCAGTCTGGGGCGGATGGCCGGGAAGGGTTTTGACACTGTTTTTATCAAGGAAGATAAGGACTTGCGCGGCCGGAAGCCTGGCGAAACGGCCGCGTTAGTCCGGCGCGGTTTGCTGGAAGCAGGCCTTGCACCGGAGCGGATAACCATTATTGCCGATGAAGTGGCAGCGGTAACTGCCGCTTTGGCTGAAGGTGAGGCCGGGGATTTGATTGCAGTGTTTTACGAAGACTATGACAGTGTTATCCAAACCGTCGCCAAGTTTCGCGAGACACCAACAGCCGGCAGGCTGACCGCTAAGTGTGAGGAACTGGTGGTTGCCGGTATAAGTGTGGAAGGATAATTAAGAAAAAAATGTAAAAACAAAAAGGCTGGTTGCAGGCAAAAACCGGAACAGGTAGAATATAGTAGTATATATTGTCTGTGGAGGTGTTCCGGATGGAAACAAATCATGTAACAGCCGAACAGGAATTGCAGCTGGTAATTTTTCGCTTAGCAAAAGAGGAATATGGTTTGCCAATTACCAAAGTGCAAGAAATAAACCGTCTGGTTCCTATCACGAAATTACCGCAAACGCCGGTATTTATGGAAGGAATTATTAACTTACGCGGACGGATTATCCCGGTAGTGGATTTGAGGAAACGCTTTGGGCTTGAGGTATCCGACTATAACGATGATAGCCGGATTATTATTGTGGAAGTAAATGGACAGACTGTTGGCGTTATTGTTGATGCTGTTGCCGAAGTAGTGAGCATGCCGGCAGCTAATGTAGAACCCCCTCCCCCTTCATTTATCCTTGACGCCAAATATATTCAAGGGGTTGGCAAGCTGGAGGAGCGTCTTCTTATTTTGCTGGAAATTGACCAAATATTGACTTCGCAAGAAACCATTGTGTTAAAGCAGCTTAATGGATAAGGTTTTGGGTATGCTAACAGTGCAGGCTTACGCCAAAATTAATTTGGCATTGGATGTCCTTTATAAACGGCCGGATGGTTATCATGAAGTGGCGATGATTATGCAGGCCGTCAATCTTGCCGATACAGTCACGTTGACCAGTCAGACCGGGAATATTACGCTCAATGTCAATATCCCTGGCTTGCCGGGAGATGCCAGTAATCTGGCATATAGGGCCGCCGCTTTGCTGCAGGAATATGCTGAGCCCGGACAGGGCGTCCATATTGAACTGGACAAGCAGATTCCGCTGGCTGCGGGTTTGGCCGGCGGCAGTGCCGATGCGGCTGCCGTGCTGAAAGGGCTTAATGAATTATGGGGGCTCGATCTCAGTCTTGACGAGCTTGGCAAGCTAGCGGCAAAGCTCGGGTCTGATGTGCCTTTTTGCTTATATAATGGTACAAAGCTGGCTACCGGACGCGGCGAGCTATTAGCACCGTTGCCGGCGCTGCCAGCTTGTTATGTTGTGCTGGCGAAACCGGCTATTGAAGTGCCTACTGCCTGGGTGTACCGGCAGTTTAAAGTAGAACAGGCTGGTCGCAGGCCGGACATTGCGGCTATGAGCAGGTATCTTGCCGAAGGTAATCTTGCCGGGGTGACCGCTAATGTGGCCAATGTGCTGGAAAGTGTAACCATCCCGGCATATCCCGAAATTGCCCGGATTAAAGACCATATGCTTGCTTACGGGGCTATGGCGGCTCTTATGTCCGGCAGTGGTCCGACGGTATTTGGCATTGTCGGCTGCCGGGATCAGGCGGAGGCTATTGCCGGGCGCCTGAGGGATGAAGGGGTGCCTGAGGTATTTGTGGCAGAAACAGTTTAAAGGTGGAATGAAAGTGGAGAGGCGATTAGTACCTATTAAATTAGACAGTTATAAACCGCTCAGGGAAGTAGTGGCTGAAACATTGCGTGAGGCTATCGCCACCGGCATATTGGAGCCTGGCGAACGGTTGATGGAAATTCAACTGGCCGAAGAATTGGGTGTCAGCCGGACGCCGGTCCGGGAAGCCATTCGCAAACTGGAGTTAGAGGGGTTTGTGGTTATGATTCCCCGGCGCGGCACGTATGTGGCTGACTTAACGATAAAAGATATTAACGAAGTGTTTGAGATACGTACCGCGCTTGATGTACTGGCCGCCGGGCTGGCTGTAGAGCGGATCACCGAGGAGGAACTGGAACAGATGGAGCGGCTGCTGGTGGAAATCGGCGATTTAAGTGTGCAAGGTGATGCCGATAAAATCGTTGAAGCCGATGGCCAGTTTCACGACCTTTTGTACAGAGCCAGCCGTAACGACCGTTTGGTAGGTATTATTAATAATCTTAGAGAACAAATTACCCGTTTCCGTTCGATTTCTATGCAATATCCGGGACGTATCCAGAATACAGTGGATGAACACCGGCGTTTGGTGGAGGCTATTGCCAGCCGCAATACCGACCTGGCTCAGCAAATTGCCCGTGAACACATGGAAAATTCTGAACAAACCTTGCTGCAAGATTTGAACGAACGTCGTCGCGCGTAACCTCTCAAAGGAGTGTAAATGAATGTACGATGCCATAATCCTGGCTGGTGGCGAAAACAATGAGCCGTTAGTCCACTATACCTCTCAGCCGTATGAAGCCATGATTGACATTTCCGGTAAACCGATGGTGGAATTCGTCGCCAGGGCACTTGCGGCCTGTCCACAGATTTCCCGGATTTTTGTCGCCGGCCCGCCAGAGGAATTAGCCAAATGTTCGTTTCCTGAACAGACGGTTATTGTGGCTGGCGGTCGTACAATCATGGATACGATTAGCTTGGGAATGAAGGCATTAGAACATGAACGCCTGACGTTAGTTGTGACTGCTGATATTCCACTCATCACGCCGGCAGCCATTGAGGATTTCTTAGCCCAGTGTGCCGGTGTACAAGCCGATCTGTATTATCCCATCGTTGCCCGCAGTGATCATGAACGCCGTTTTCCTGGAAATCAGCGAACCTATGCGCGCCTGCGGGAAGGGACATTTACCGGCGGCAATATTTTTCTCGTTAATCCCCGGATTGTTCCCCATTGTATGGAGGTTGCCGAGCGTATTTTCGCCAACCGGAAAAATCCGTTTAAATTGTGCTGCCAGTTAGGCTGGACTTTTGTTGTGAAGTTTGTTTTAGGGATACTGAAGCTTAATCAGGTTGAAAAACGTGCCGGTGAAATTTTGGGAATCCAAGGCGCCGTTATCAGATCACAGTATGCAGAACTGGGAATTGATGTAGATAAGCCTAGTGACTTAGAGTTAGTCAGGAATTGCTTTTCCCAAGGCTGCTGAGAAACGCGGATATTCCGCGTTTTTTATTTTCCTGACAGTTTGTGTGCTAATCAAGGCCCGGCGCGGGCGGCCTTCTTACCTGTTACAAAATTTTCGTCTATGGCAGGAATTGCACTCTCTATAGAGAATGGGAATAAAAAAATATATTCAGGAGAAAATATTCGGTATTTCCTTGACTGTGGAGGATATTAGTATGGAAAAAGTACGGAAAATGGAACGGGTAGCTGCTTTGACCAAGATTCTGGCAGACAGACCGCAGCATTTATTTTCACTCAGTTATTTTAGCGAGCTATTTGGCTTTGCTAAATCCACCATCTGTGAAGATATTACTACCATCAAAGAAACTATGGGGCATTTTGGCTTAGGTACGGTTGAGACGGTAGCCGGAGCCGCCGGTGGCGTCCGGTTTGTTCCTACTGTGCCGGCAGATGAGGCTGACAAGCTGTTGCATGAGCTGGCCTGCCGGCTGGCTGAACCTGACCGGATTATTCCCGGTGGATTTTTATATATGTCAGACTTGTTGTTTACGCCGCATCTCATGGTCAAAGCGGGAGAAATATTCATGGAACGGTTGGCTCACTTGTCTCCTGATTATATCTTAACGGTGGAAACCAAGGGAATTCCGCTTGCTTTTATGGTGGCCCGTGCCTTTGATTTGCCGCTTATTACTGTCAGGCGCGGCAGCAGGGTGACGGAAGGCTCGTCGGTCAGCATTAACTATGTAACCGGTTCATCCAAACGGATTCAAACCATGTCGCTGCCTAAGCGGGCGTTGCCGGCCGGTGCCAGAGTGCTGGTTATTGATGATTTTATGAAGGCCGGCGGCACTGCCAAGGGCATGGTTGACCTGGCGCAGGAAGTGGGGGCTGAAGTGACAGGCATTGGTGTGCTGGTCGCCACTGCCGAGCCTGAACACAAATTGGTGGAGGACTACCTGGCGCTGCTTATTTTACATGATATTGATGAACATACTAAAGTAACAGATATCAGACCGGTGCTAACAACCGGTTAATATTGGTGAAGCCTCCTGCTGCTTGAGGCTCATCAGTATTTCAATAAGGAGGAAGAACGTGTGTCCGAAAACAGAAACAAGGTAACACTGACTGACATTGAGAAAGCCCGGGAGGCGTTAGCCGGTGTTATTCACCACACTACCCTTGACAGAAGCAATACCTTTAGTGAACTGACTGGCAATGAAATTTTTTTAAAACTGGAAAATTTGCAAAAGACCGGGTCGTTTAAAATCCGGGGTGCTTATAATAAAATTAACAACTTAACGCCGGCGGAAAAGGCGCGGGGGGTCATTGCCGCCTCGGCCGGCAACCATGCCCAGGGCGTTGCCTATGGTGCCAAGCGGGCAGGGATTAAGGCTACTATTGTTATGCCTGAGATTGCGCCTTTAGCCAAAATTACGGCTACCCGGGGGTATGGGGCCGAAGTTGTACTGGCCGGAGGAGTTTATGATGAAGCTTACAGCCGGGCGGTTGAATTGCAGGCCGAAAATGGTCAGACTTTCATTCATGCCTTCAACGATCCGGCGGTTATTGCCGGACAGGGGACTATCGGCCTTGAAATCCTGCAGGACCTGGAAGATGTTGACGCCGTTGTCGTGCCTGTCGGCGGCGGCGGCATGATTGCCGGTATCGCTGTGGCGGTAAAAGAAATGGCGCCTCACGTAAAGGTATATGGCGTACAGGCGCAAGGTGCGCCGGCTATGTATATGTCGAAAAAGGCGCATGCCATCAAGACCACCAAAGATGCCGAAACGTTTGCTGACGGTATTGCGGTAAAGATTCCGGGAGATGTAACCTTTGGTTTGATAGATACATATGTGGATGATATTGTCGTCATTGATGACGAAGCCATTGCCAATACCATTTTGATGCTGTTGGAACGGGCTAAACTGATGGTCGAAGGAGCGGGAGCCATCAGTCTTGCCGCTGTCCTGAATGATAAAATTCCGGCTAAAGGAAAAATTGTCAGTGTTATTTCCGGTGGTAATGTTGACGTCAACTTTATCTCCCGCATTATCGAGCGCGGCTTAGTTAAAGCCGGACGCCGCGTGCGGCTGCAGACCGTTGTTGTCGACAGGCCGGGCAGCCTGCAGCGTCTCTTAAGCAATATTGCCCGGCTGCAGGCTAATGTACTGTATGTATCCCATGACCGGGTAGAACGGCATGTGCCTTTGGGGCAGGCCGTTGTGGAAATTGGCCTGGAAACCCGGGATGTTCTCCATACCGAGCATATTATGGCCTCGCTGCGCCATGAAGGGTATACGGTAGAGATTATTTAAAGGAATTTAGCTGTTTGTGTCGAAGCGTTATAGTTGTTTGGTTTCAATTGGCCTGGCTTACTTTTGTTAGACCAGGCCGTGAATGGAGGTATATGGATGTCACAACTGTTGGCCGTCATTCTGGCAGCCGGGAAAGGCACACGGATGAAATCGGCCTTGCCCAAGGTTTTGCACCAGGTAGGCGGCAAACCCATGGTTCAGCATGTGCTGGATGCGGCAACCTTCGCCGGCGCAACCAAAAACGTCGTTATCGTAGGTTTTGGCGCGCAAAGTGTAGTGGATGCACTGCAGGGACAGGCGGAATTTGCAGTCCAGTCTGAACAACTGGGAACGGGTCATGCCGTTATGCAGGCCCGAAACGAACTTGTCTGTTTTAATGGCACAGTTATGGTGCTGTGTGGCGATACGCCGCTGCTGACCGGAGAACTCTTGCGCACACTCTATGCAGAGCATACTCAGGCTCAGGCGGCAGCAACCGTGCTGACGGCTATCATGCCTGAACCGGCAGGGTATGGACGGGTTATCCGGGATACTGCCGGACAGGTTGTTAAAATTGTCGAGCACAAAGATGCCGGCCCGGCCGAACTGGCAGTGAAAGAAATCAATACCGGCATCTATTGTTTTGAGGCAAAACTGCTGCTTAAGGCGCTGGAGGGTTTGACCTGCAATAATGCTCAGGGCGAGTATTATCTGACAGATGTTATTGCTATTTTAAACGGCCAGGGGCAGAAAGTATGCGCAGTGAGTGCTGCCGACCACCGTGAGACTATGGGGATTAATTCCCGGGTTCACCTGGCAGAAGCCGAAGGTATAATCAGGCGGCGCAAGCTGGAAACACTGATGGAAAATGGTGTTACCATTATGGACCCGAACAGCACTTTTATTGATTCTCAGGTAGAAATCGGGCCTGATACCATTATTTATCCGTTTACCTGGATTGAGGGCTGCAGCCGGATTGGTGCCAATTCCGTTATCGGACCAAGCAGCCGTCTTGCCGATACCATTGTCGGTGATGACAGTATTCTTCACTTCACTTATGCGCATGACTGCACGGTTGGCAATCATGTAACCGTCGGTCCTTATGTCCATCTCAGGCCGCACACCGAACTAAAAGACGGAGTTAAAATCGGAAATTTTGTGGAAGTGAAAAATACGCTTGTCGGTGAAGGCAGCAAGATTCCCCATCTCAGTTATATTGGCGACACCGATATGGGGGCCGGCGTCAATATCGGCTCAGGCACTATCACGGTCAATTATGATGGCAAAAACAAACATCGCACTACTATTGAAGATGACGCCTTTATTGGCTGCAATACGAACCTGGTGGCACCGGTTACTGTTGGGCAGGGTGCCTATGTGGCGGCAGGCTCCACCATTACCAAAAATGTTCCCCCCGGTTCTCTGGGAGTAGCACGCGCCCGTCAAAATAATATTGAGGGTTGGGCGGAAAAACAGCGGAGGTAATTAAAAAAATGGATAAAAAACGATTGCGGATATTCAGCGGCAACGCCAATCCGGTGTTGGCTCAGGAGATTGCCGCTTATCTTGGTTTGACAGTGGGAGATGCTTTTGTCGGCCGGTTTAATAACGGCGAAATTCAGGTTATGATTGACGAGAGCGTGCGCGGCACCGATGTATTCATCGTTCAGCCGACAAACTACCCGGTAAATGACAATATGATGGAATTACTGATTATGATTGATGCCGTTAAGCGGGCTTCGGCCAGAAATATTACGGCAGTTATTCCTTACTATGCTTACGCCCGTCAGGATAGGAAAACGCGTGGCCGTGAGCCTATTTCAGCGAAGCTTATGGCCAACCTCTTAACGACAGCCGGCGCTACCCGGGTTGTCACCATGGACCTCCATGCCGGGCAGATTCAGGGTTTCTTTGATATTCCGGTGGATAACCTGCCGGGTGTGCCTACGCTGGCCGAATATATCATGTCCCTGAACCTGGAAGATTTGGTTGTAGTGTCGCCGGACTTAGGCGGTGTATCGAGAGCGCGGCAATTTGCCGACAGGATGCACGCTCCGATAGCCATTATTGAAAAACGCCGGCCGGCTCCGGGGGTTGCCGAAGTGATGAACCTTATCGGCAATGTCGAAGGGAAAACCGCTGTTATTGTTGATGATATTGTCGATACAGCCGGTTCACTGACCGAAGGGGCCAATGCCTTAACCAGAATGGGTGCCAAAACGGTATATGCCTGCTGTACCCACGCCGTCTTAAGCGATCCGGCAGTAGAGCGTATTGCGAAATCTAATATTACTGAACTTATTGTTACTAATACTATCCCCATGCCGGAAGCCAAACTGCATCCCAAGATCAAGGTATTGTCGGTTGCGCCGCTGTTAGGGGAAGCCATTATTCGTATTTTTGGCGAACTATCGGTTAGCAAGTTGTTTGACAACTAAGGCTATAAGGGAGGCAATGCAATAGGGCGCGAATATCGCGCCCTATTTGTAAATAAACATCTATATGAGCAGCTATTGGATTACCCGGGCTCAGCCGGCTGATATTGCGGCCATTGCCCGCTTATTTACTGAGAGCTTTTTAAGCAGTGTGCTGCACCATTGCGGTGGCCGCTTGCCTAAACCGCAGGCGATGGAAGATGTCTTCAGCCTGGTTTATGCCGCTGAGCCGGAGGCGGCGCTGATTGCCAAGGATGAGACCGGACGGCTTATTGGCTATTGTTTTGCCCCTGTACGCATAGAGCGCCTGTGGCGTAAAGCCATTACCGGCGGACATCTGATTATATGGGCCTGGCGCTGGCTGACAGGCCAATATGGTTTTGGCCTGCATCCGGTCAAAATAATTATTCTCAATAAACTGGCCTTTCTGCGCTCTGCCGCTACTCCCGGCAAAGCCGCCAATGCCCGCATTTTATCCGTTGCGGTGGCCGCTGATGCACGGGGGCGGGGGATTGCCAGCGCTCTTATGGCTGAGGCTGATGCCTATTTTCGCCAGCAGCAGGCGAGAAGGGTGCGCCTGGAGGTAAGACCGGACAATCATTCGGCCATCAGAGTTTATGAAAAGCTGGGATATTATTCCGGCGGGACGACCTATGACTCTCAGGGTCCGTGGCTTATCATGTTCAAAGATTTTTCCTGAAACGAGGGTAGTATGCTATGTTTGACACCAATGTCCGGCTAATCAGCATGCTGGGATTATTGACCGTGGTAGTGACCATCGGTTTGGTACTGGATTACTTTCGCATCATCAAACGACCGGTTCGCCTTGGTCTGAGTATAGCAGTGCTTGGCATTATTATCGGTTTTGTTTTGACCTTGAATGCCGTAATGCCTAGAAATCACTTTTACGGGCCGGTATATTCCGAAATCAGGACAAGCCAAAAGCTGGTGGCGCTTACTTTTGATGACGGGCCATATCCGCCCTATACCGGTCAGCTGCTTGATTTATTAAAGGAAAAGCAGGTACCGGCCACCTTCTTTGTTGTCGGCCAAAATGTCGCAAAACATCCTGAGCTGTTGCGGCGGATTGTCGCCGAAGGACACCAGGTAGGCAACCATACATATAATCATGTTGATTTGCTGAAAGCCGACCGTCAAGCCATCATTAGCGAGATTGAAAAAAACAATCAGGTGATTGCCGATGTTATTGGTTATGCGCCCCATGTCATGCGCCCGCCGCATGGCTTCCGGGATGCTGTTGTCATGGACATTATGGCCGAATATAAGCTAAAGGTAGTCGAATGGTCGGTTGCCAGTCGCGATTGGGTCAATCCGGGAGCTGAGGTAATTGCCGAGCGGACGTTAGGCAAGATAAAAAACGGCTCAGTCGTCCTGCTGCATGATGGTGACGGGGTTGCTGCCAAGCTGCCGCGTTCCCAGACGATAGCGGCGACCCGGATCATTATTGACAGGCTAGCGGCCGAGGGCTACCGGTTTGTTACGGTTGATGAAATTCTCAACATGTCGGAGGAATAAATGAAAATTGTTGTAGGTCTGGGTAATCCCGGACAGGAATACAGCGCCACCCGCCACAATATCGGCTTTATGGCGGTAGATAAACTGGCAGAGCGGTGGGCGGTCACCGCCTGGCGTGAGCGTTATAACGCGCAGGTGGCCGAATACCGGGGCGAGGAAACTGTTTTATTAGTAAAACCGCAAACCTTTATGAATTTAAGCGGCCGTGCGATAGTACCGCTGGCTGCTTTCTATAAAGTTGCCTATGAAGATATTATCGTTATCTATGATGACCTGGATTTGCCTGTCGGACGGCTGCGTCTCAGACTGAAGGGCGGTTCAGGCGGACATCGCGGGATAGAATCACTCCTGTATGAGTCAGGCAAAGACGATTTTTCCCGGGTGAGAATCGGCATTGGGCGTCCGCCGCAAGGTTGGGAGACAGCAAACTATGTGCTGGGACGGTTTTCACCGGAGGAAGCACCTGTTATCAGCGAGGCTCTGGGACAGACCGCTGATGCTGTCGAATGCATTATCAAAGAAGGCTTTTCCAAGGCCATGAATACATTTAATAAAGGGTAACAAAATCATGATTACAACACTTTACGCGGATAAAAACGGAGAAATATTTGATGCTCCCGGTTGTCCGGCGGTGGGGCGTCTGGGAGAAACCTGTCTGGCCTTGCGGCCGGAAGATATGATTCCGCTGCCGGAAGGGGCGCAAATGATGTTTTTGCCGGGACGGGATGCGCTCTGCATGGCAGACGGCGCTGCCCGGAAGCTAAAGGGACGCCTGGCGGTGGCCGCTATGCTGCCTGTCGGCTATACCCGCACCTTGCTGCCTGCTTATACAAACCGTCCGAATGCACCGCAGCTGCCCTTATATGGCTATACGGCAGCCGCACTGGTTAATGATGAGATTTATGTGGCCGCACACAAAACAGCAGATAATACCAAATGGCATCCTTACCGCTATAACACTCCCGGCTTAAAGAAACGGGTAGCGCAGGTCAAGCGGGATTTGCCCAATAACCGTCTGGTAGAGCATTTGGCTAATTGTTCGCTTGTCTGGCACTGCTGTACTGCGCAGAACCTTTTTTACCGGCGGTGGGAAGCCGGTATTCCAGTCTCCCCGGCCTGTAACGCCAATTGTCTGGGCTGTATCTCGCTCCAGCCGTCAGAATGCTGCCCGGCACCGCAGAGCCGAATCACGTTTGCTCCCAAGCCGGCAGAAATCGCTGCCATTGGCTTGTACCACCTGACCCATGCGCCTGATCCCATTATCAGTTTTGGCCAGGGGTGTGAAGGTGAGCCCTCGCTGGCAGCTGAGGCTATTGCCGAGAGTATTACGAGTATCCGGAGCAAAACGGCACGCGGTCAGATTAACATTAATACCAACGCCGGCTTCACCCAGGGGATCAAAACCATTGCAGCTGCCGGTTTAAATAGTATGCGGGTAAGTATTATCAGCGCTTTGCCGGCTACCTATCAGGCTTATTATCAAACACAGTACAGTCTTGACGATGTTAAAAGCTCCATTGCCTACGCCAAACGGCAGGGCGTATATGTCTCACTCAATATGCTGCTGTTTCCCGGGCTTAACGACCGCCGGGAGGAACAGGCTGCGTGGCTGGAATTTCTGGCAGAAACCGGTGTAGACATGATCCAGCTCCGCAATCTTAATTTTGATCCTGATGCCTTTTTGGCAGCCATGCCTGCAGGCGGTCAGCCTGGCGGCATAAGACCTTTCCTCCAAGCCATTACCGACAATTTGCCGGCTGTCAAGCTGGGGAGTTTTACGGAAACAATATAGTGGTTATAGCAAAAAAACGTTTTGTGTTACTGCACAAAACGTTTTACCATTTTGAATTAATAGTGGTAATTAAGCAATTTTGCAAGCTCTTCAGTGTCTGCTAACCTTTTAGTCACTTTTGACCTTGCTGTTTGCGATAATTCTGTTATTAAAAGATCGGCAATATATAGCGGTGCCGTCATCGAATTGTGATAGGATAAGCTGTCATATTCACAAGGTAATATAATATCCGAGTACGGTACTAACGGTGCGGCAAAGCCATCAGTAATTGTTATTATTGATGGCTTTCTTAATTTTCGGATGGCCTTTACCATTTCTATTGTGGAGTTGGCATAACGTGGCAGACTAATTACAATCATCAAATCATCGGTGGTAATATTTAAAATTTGATCAATGTCTTGCCCTGCCGGGGGCAGCAGTTCACAATTGTCCAGCTGCTGGGCCAAAGATTGGTACAAAAAGAAGGCAATGGTGAAGGAAGTTCTTGCACCTAAGAAATAAATACTTCTAGCTTTTTTAATAAGTCGTATTGATTCTTGAATTACTTCTTCGGTTAGCATTTCCTGGGTATTTCTAATGTTATCTATCTGTTTTTCAGCACATTTTGTTATCAGAGAAGCTTCGTTAGCCATTTCCAGGTTCTTTTCGAGCCTGGATTCCGGAGATAACTTTCTCCGGATATAGTTTTGCAGTTCTTTTTGCAATTCAGAATAGCCGCTAAAGCCTAGACTGAAAGCAAAGCGCATAACCGTAGTGGTGCTGGTGCCAATACTTGCGGCTATTTGATCAAGGGTTTGAAAAGATGCTTCGACAAGATTATTTTGAATATATTCAGAAACCTGAAGCTGTGCTTTGGTTAAATCATTAGTACTGCTTTGAATTTTTTGCAATATGTTTAGTTTCATCATACCATCCTAACTCCTGCCAATATCTTTGTTATCTATTATAGTATCTTAATTTATGAATTGGCAATGTTTTTGAATTTTCAGGTCATATTCTTGACATTTGGCAAATGAGGTAGTATTCTAAAATTACAATTGTAGTATTTAATACAAATTTATTTAAATATTATAGTATTTAATACAAATAATTAAACAAGCAACCGGGCAATTGTTGAAGGAAGGTAGCAAGTAGTACTTGTTGAATAACTTGAAGGCCATATTGGAGCTAAAAATTAGCAATGAGAGGTTAACCGTAATATGAGGATAGTCAACATTTTATATTTTTGTTGAATTTAATTCAACAAAAATATAAAATGTTGACTATTATTCGATAAAATGATAACATAAATTTGCAGCAGTTATCGGGTTTAAGTAGAAAATCGGCTTTAGCAAGGAGGTATGGATCAGGTTTAACGGCAGATGCGGCAGGTAGAATTTTTTGGTGTATCGGTCTAATTACAAAATTCGGGAAGGGGTTGTATTCATGAAGATCGTTTTGACGGGAAAAAAGGGGATCCCTGCGCAGATAGTTATAGCCTTTATTCTTAGTATTGTAGTCGGATTAATGTATCCCGCTTTTTCGAAGTCTATTAAGCCGTTGGGAGACATTTTTATTACACTAATCAGAATGATTATTGTACCGGTAATTTTTTGTACGATTACCACCGGTATTGCCGGTATGGGCGATATGCAGAAATTAAAACGGGTAGGCACTAAGATGCTGGTCGTTTATGTTGGCATGACATTTGTGGCATGTGTTATTGGACTAGGCGTGGGCTATCTGGTTCGTCCGGGAATGGGTGTTACGATGGCGACAACTGAAGCATTCACCCAAGTAGTTAAAACACCAAGTATTGGCGACTTTTTACTGATGATGATACCCTCAAATTTTGTGGGGGCACTGGCTAAAGGCGATATTGTGCAGGTTTTGGTATTAGGTATTTTTGTAGGGGTTGCCCTTGTAGGCCTCGGCAACAGGGCTTCGGCGGTTAAAGACTTATTAGAGCAGGGCGCAAGAGTCAGCTTCTACATTATCGACATTATCATGCTGTACTCGCCCATTGGCGTATTTGCACTGATGGCCAATGCGGTGGCGGTTTACGGGGTTTCGGTTTTTGGTGCGATGATGAAATATATTCTTGCTGATTATCTTGCTGCGCTGATCATCGCAGTCCTGGTTTTTATCCTGCCGCTGATGTTGTATGCGAGAATTAATATTATTAAAGCTTTTAAAGATATAGGCGCCGTTTTCGTTATGGCTACATCAACCTGCAGCAGTGCGGCTACCCTGCCTTTGGCGATGGAAACAGCCACAAAGAAATTTAAACTGCCTCAATGGCTTGTTGATTTTTGCCTGCCGCTGGGAGGTACCGTCAACTCGACCGGGGCCGCTATGTATAAAGCAATTCTTATTGTTTTTGCGGCTGATTTTTATGGACTTACGTTATCTATTGAGCAAATGGTTGTAACTGTGCTGATTTCGACCATGCTTTCTGTTGCTGCGCCGGGAATTCCCGGTGGCGGGATTGTCATGAGCGCTATTATGTTGAATCTGATGGGGCTGCCGTATGAAATTGCCGGTATGCTTGCCGGCATATACCGGATGATTGATATGGTCCATACCCCGCTGAATGTAATTGGCGATATCGTAGGGGCAGTTTTGATTGGCAAAAGTGAAGGCATTTGGTCAAATGAAGAATATATGAGGGAAAATGAAGCCTAACTGTGGGCAGTTCAAAGGCGAAGAGGAGGTAATTATGTCAAACGCAGGCTGCAGAATCTTTTTAAAAATTAACCGTCCCGACAGAGAGCTGCTGGAAGGTTTTAGCGGTGTACCGGTGGCCAATATTGCTGATGAAATGAATCGCTTCAGTTGTGTGGATGCGCGGATTAAGCCTTTTAACTCCCGCCCTTTGCTGGGGACGGCCTTTACCGTGAAAGTAAGAGTGGCTGATAATTTGCTGCTTCATAAGGCGTTAGAACTGGCCCAGCCTGGAGATGTTATCCTGGTTGATGCCCAGGGAGATATGGCCAATGCGATAACCGGTGAAATTATGATGCTGACAGCCGACAAGAAAGGCCTGGCCGGTGTGGTTGTCGATGGGGCGGTGCGTGATGCCAAGGCATTGCAAGAATTGAATATGCCTGTATATGCGGCGGGGGTTACGCCCAGGGGGCCGTACAAGGACGGTCCCGGTGAAATCAATGTGCCGGTATGTATTGGCGGGGTGGTTGTCAACCCCGGGGATATTGTGGTCGGGGATGCGGACGGTATTGTAATCATCAATCCGGCCGATGCTGTGTCGATACAGGCAAGGGCTAAGGAAAAGCTGGTTAAAGAGCAGGCGATACTTCAGGGAATCAGGGATGGCCTTCCCCGGGACAAAAGCTGGGTGGATAAAACTCTAAAAGCGCTGAACTGCGAGATTATTGATGATTACTATCGGTAAAGGCAGCAGCTTGCCCTGCCGGATGCGGCAAACCAAGAATACCAATACGCAAAAGTATGGGAGGGTTTAATATGATTTCCAAACGGGCGCGTGAAGTTCAAATTTCTCCTACGGTGGCATTAACCGGAAAAATAGCTGAGCTTAAGCGGCAAGGGACAGACATCATTTCCTTTAACATTGGTGAACCGGATTTTCCCACACCGGATTATATAAAAAAAGCGGCTTTTGACGCCATTAATCAGAATTTTACCAAATACCCGCCTGCCAGCGGCTTTTTGGATCTGAAAGAGGCAGTGGCATATAAACTGCAGGTTGATAATGGAGTAAACTATGAACCCAAGCAGATCTGCGTGAGCAACGGGGCAAAGCAGGCAGTGGTTAATGCCCTGTACGCATTGTGCGGCGAGGGGGATGAAGTAATTATTCCGGTGCCTTGCTGGGTAAGTTATACTGAGATGGTTAAGTTGACCGGAGCCGTATCGGTGTTAGTCAAGGTCGATGAAAAAAATGGTTTTGCGCTTGATCTTGAGGCCATTGAGTCAGCTGTAACGCCACGCACTAAGGCGATCATCATCAATACACCCAACAACCCGTCCGGAGCGGTATACAGTGAGGAGAGCCTGCGGCAGCTTGCCGCTATGGCAGTGAAACACGATTTTTATATAATTTCAGATGAGATTTATGAAAAACTTGTTTTTGATGGGGAAAAACATTTTTGTATTGGGTCGATCTCGCCTGAGGTGCAAGACCGGTGTGTAATTGTCAACGGGGTGTCCAAAGCATATGCCATGCCGGGTTGGCGGATTGGTTATTCTGCCGCTGCCAAACCGATTGCCAAAGCCATCGAAGCATTTCAAAGCCAGATGACTTCAGGAGCCTGCTCTGTTTCGCAAAAAGCGGCGCTTGCGGCAATAACCGGGCCGCAGGACGACCTGTATAACATGCGGGAGGAATATGATAAACGACGGCATTTTATGCAGAAGCGGCTTAATGAACTAAATGGTTTTGCCTGTGACCCGGTTAAGGGAGCCTTTTATTTACTGCCGGATATTTCCGGACTGCTGGGCCGGTCATATGCCGGAAAAACGATTGACAGCTCTATGGAGCTTGCAGCCTTTTTGCTGGAGAGAGCTCATATTGCGGTAGTACCGGGGGAAGCGTTCAACACTAAGCACAAATTGCGGTTTTCTTATGCGAATTCAATGGAGAATCTGGCAGAGGGGCTTAACCGGATTGAAGCCGCTATTGCCCTGTTGAGCTGATCAACGGATTTTGGTATACGGTGTTTTAAAGATTGAGTACAAAGCCTTGTATCTTTTGGCTGTGTTATCATAGCCAAAGGATGCGAGGCTTTTGTTTGTTATGGAGGTACAATTGTTGCACAATTGATATCTTTGTGATAGTCTAAAATTGGTATAGGTTAGGGGGATGGTAGTGGATTACATCGAAAGTAAAATCAAAGGAACCTCATTAACAAAAACAGAAGAAAAAATTGCGAGTTATTTTTTAGAGCATAAAAATCAATTTTGTTTTAAGACAGCGACAGATTTAGCGCTTGATATAGGGGTAAGCGACACATCCATAATACGGTTTGTGAGAACACTTGGGTTTAATGGGTATGCTGATTTCCAGAAACACATGAAAGAGAATATAGTTCAGCAAATATCTGAGTCCGGCTCGCCGTTGCAACGGCATAAAAAAGCGATTGAAAGAGGACATATCAGTAATATGGCCGGAGAATTGCTGATGACCACGCTGGAAAATCTGAATAAAACCTATGATAAGATAGATATGGGTGTTATTGAAACAATTACAGATGTTCTTATTAAGAGCAGGAATAAATATATTGTTGGTTTTGGCGGGACGGCATCGGTTGCACATTTTATGGAAAATAAGCTAGGCTGTTTTTTGCCTAATTGTCAAGGGATTTTCCATGCAGATGTTGCTGCGGTACATAGGATTGCAGATATTACGGAGAAAGACTGTATTTTATTATTCACATTTCCCCGGTACACAGAGATGGCTCTTTCGCTGGTTGAAATTGCCCAGAGAAAAAAAGCTGAGATTATAGTTATTACAGATAAAATAACATGCCCTGTAGCTTTTTATGCCGACATAGTATTGACAGCTTACGTGCAGACTATGGGCTTTTGCAATTCCTATATAGCACCGTTGTGGATTGCTGATTTGATTATATTGGCTGCCAGTGAAAAGAACACCGGGAGTGAAGGCAGAATAGAGCTGATCGATAAATATGTGAATAAACATAAGCTGTATTAAAGCTGGAAATCTAATTTCATGAGAGGAATAACGGGAAACAATATATAAAAAACGTTTTGTGTTATTGCACAAAACGTTTTTTATATATTGAGGCAATTTTTTAACGCCGGTTTCTCAATTTATATCTTGACATTAAACAAATGTAGTTGTATCATGTATTAAAAACGTGTGTATATAGTATAAAGTGTAACTATGTAACTAAGAGGGTGGTGTTACTGGTGGAAAAAAAGCGTGAAAATGTGGAAATTAAACCCGGCAAGGAAGACTTGCATCCAGGAGAATTCAACGAATTAGGCAGTCTTGATCCCAATGTCGATCAAACTCTGATGCGTTTGTCTGGTACGGTATAATTCATAGCCGGAATTCAGTGGCAGCTGGAATTCCGGCTTTTTTTTTGCAGGATTTGCTGTTATTGGTAAAGAATTAGAAGAATATCCGGTTGCCGCATAACAAAAAATATCCTTGCGCTGGGAGAAACCTTGCAGGAGGGCAGGATTATTGAAAAACGGCAATTATATTAAATATGCTTTTGGCAGCCGCTGCTGCCATGTTGATGCTGTGCATGCCGCTTCGCCGAGAGCCGACCGCTTTACTGATGAGATTGTGACCGGTATTATGGCAAAAACAGGCTGTGCCGGTATTATCGGCACCGTTTCCCGTACTATTGCCGACCTTAACCGGCCGCCAGGCCAGGGCAACGATGAAGCTGTGTGGGAATACCGGGATGTTATCAGCCAGTTTCTTTATCATTCGGGACTGTTGGCACCGGGCGACAGAAACCTGGCAAGTCCATATCTGCATGTTGGCATTCACGGGATGAAAGACCAGCTCCATGGCCCGCTAAGTATTGAGGTGGGAACCATCTATGGCAAAACCTGTTCTGTAGGGGTCAGAAAATGGTTTGGTGAAACCCTGAAAGCCAGAATGAAGACTGTTTTGCCGGGAACGAAAGTGGTTTTTGATAAACATTGGGTGGGCAATCAGTCGCTGGCCGCACATCGTTGGGGCGAAGGACGGCGGTATTCGGGCTATGGGAAAAATTACAACGCGTTCCAGGTAGAAATTGCCCGGACGCTCAGAGAGCATTACCGCCCGGAGGTCATTGCGGTATTAGCCGGGGTGGTTGCAGAATTTAGTGGTATGTTTTCCAGGAGGTAATTATTTTGAGCAAAATCAAAAAAAATCTGAGTGATGCTGAAATGTTTAAAGGCTGGCAGGAAGAGCCAACCTTTGAGACTGAGTTAGAGGAAGAGCAGCCTGTCCGGCGGCCTGTTGCCTCTGCCCGGAAGGAGCCGGCAGACGATATTAACAGCGCTTATTTTACGCCGGAACTAAAAGAGGCTGTGGGGAAGGCTTTGCTGGAACTCAAGCTTACTATGTATAAGGCAGGTACTGTTGATTATCAAATAAAAGTTTCTTGTCAGGGAAACCAGGTTCTGCTCACAGCCATTCCTGCCAAGGTAAAGGCCGAGCAGCCGGGGAAACAGCCTGGACAACGCGGCGGCAAACAGAGAGGATAGGTTTACAGGACCTATCCTCTCTGTTTGCCATGTTGCCTTTGGACTACACGTGTTCGGACGGCAACGGTTCATTGGTTAGTTTGAACAACTCAGCAGTAAACTGGGCAAGATGTTCTTTTTCTTCATTCATTATGTGACAGAATAGGCGTGCTACGGAAGGTTTTTCGGCGGCCTGCATGTAACGCTGATACTTATTGATGGCCTGTAATTCGTCGACTACAGCCCTGGTCAAAAAGTTCACTGTTACCATATCTTTGCGGTCAGGCAGGATACCTTGGGGATCGTCGACTTTCTTATTCTTGTTTTTAGGTCTAAACAGCGGGCGTTCCGCTACCAGTGCATCAAGACCTATGTCGCTGAATATTTCAGCCTGTACGGGGTCCAGACAGGAAACCATTTGCATCAGTTCGGCAAAGTGTTGCATTTCGTCTGCAGCGATATCCAGAAACAGCTGGCATAGACAAGAACCTCGCGCAGCCTCAAGATAAAAGGCGATAGCGTTCCGCTCATCGGCGGCGGCATCCCGCAAAAGTAGTAAATCCGGGTGACAGGGACATGTGTCGGCAGTTTCGGCAGTCGTAGTTTCTGCTAAAACCTTATTTTTAGGTGATTTTTTATAGGCACGGAAAAGAGCCAATGTATTCACCTCCTAGTACTGTTATATATTCTATGCCGGATAAGGGCCGGAGGTTAACGGCAGGAAATTTGCAATACATGTGAAATATTACAGGAAATAAGGTTGCAGTGTTGTTTTCTGCGGCAAAAATCAATTGGCGGCCAGATAAAGCATAGGTTAACAGGCAGGAGGATGGTATGAGAAACTTACATCAGATTGGCAGGTATGTGAATTTTTTGGTGGTTGCAGCAGTGTTGCTGCCGCTTATTTTTATCGCCGGAGTGGTCTATGTTGAGCGTCAGCAGGCGGACAGCATGGTCCGGGTACGGGCGGAAGAGCTTGCCCGGCTGCGGGCAGTAGCAGCCACAGCCTGGCTGTCAAACCAGGCCGCCTATATTCGGGGTATAAGCAAATTGCCGGCTGTTACTGCCGGAACCCCAAATGCCGCTGACGAGCTTGCTTCTTTTATTACGGCGGAGACAGGCTTGTTGGCACTGGGGTATGCCGAATCTGGCGGTACAGTTCAGGTAGATACCGGCGGCCGTACCGGCAGGGATATCGCCGGCAGCAATTATTTTATCGAAGCGGCTGCCGGACGGGAATACCAGGGGGAAGTCCCGGGGACCGACTGGCTGCAGAACGGGAATGTTACTATAGTGGCGGCGCCTGTTACCGTGAACGGAGAGGTAACTGGTATTGTATATGGTGTTATTCGGCAGGAAACCATAGCGGCAAGGGCGGCCGGTCTTGTTCCGGACATACCTGGCGGTAAGGCGCCGCTCAGCCGGTGGTTTTTCTGGCTGGGCAGCTTATACCTAATTGGAGTAATTCCGCTATTGCTGCTGGGCTGGTTTTTGCGCCGCTGGCAGGCACGCGCTGCCGCTTTCCCGGAAGATGCTATAGAACGGCAGGTGTTTGAATCTAGCCGTGAGCAGACGGTTGGCATGCAAAGCCCGGAGGCGGCGGCGGCAGAGGAGTTTGAGACTACACAAAATGAATTAATAGCCATATTGCAGCAGGAACTGGCACTGGCCAGCAAGCGTTCGGCAAAAGATACCGCAAGCGAGTCTGCGGCCGGCAGCAAACCGGCTGCTGTAACTGCAGCAGATATAACACCGGCAGCCGTAATTGACCGGGCGCTGGCCGCTAAAGCCTATAAACCAAAAACATTCGGGCAGCAAGCCCCGGCGGTGACCACCCTGCCGGACAATAAACCGGCAGTGACACCCGTTTCCCAGCCGCTTCATCGGCTGCAGCCGCTTATCGGCAAAAAAAGTACCCCGGAGCTGCCTGCCGTTGATACGCTGACCGGTTTATACTCCCGGCAGGAATTTGAAAAAATAATAGCTGCCCATAAAGGACAGCCGGATAGCATGATACTTGTTTTAAGTATCAATGGCATGAAAGTCATTAATGATTTTTTAGGCAGAAAAGCCGGTGATGCTATCATCTCCGCCACTGCCGATATTGTTAAGACACTGGCGGGTGCAGCGTGCATGGCAGCCCGTGTTGACGGGGACAAATTTATTGTGCTTCTGCCCGCTGCCTCGCCGGATATGGCTGAAGATATCAAAAAAGATGTTAAATACCATGTTGATCTTCATAACCTGCGCAATCCGGAAGTGCCGTTAAGCATAACCCTGGGGACGGCTGCCGCTGACGCGGATGAAGATCTGCGGAATGTCTGGCAGAGAGCCGAACGCGATATGGAAAGCCATAAAGCCGTGAACCGGGTGGAAGCCCGGCGATTCATCATGTGGTCAATGAAACGCAACCGCGGACGGTCATAGCTGCTAATCCTGCTTGAACTGCTGCAGTCCTTGCCGGAAGGTTGCGGTTGTTTCCTCAGTTTCGTCCAAAATATAAATGCGTCCAGGCTGGCCGGAAGCGTCCCAGTCAATGCCATTCCACCAGATTGCCACCTTGATTTTGGGCAACAGGCCTATTTGCGCAAACATGGTTTTCATCCAGGCCGCCTTGTCGCCGCCCACCGAATTGGACCCAAATTCGGTAATCATAAACGGTTTGGCAAAATGCCTGTCATATTCGTTATAAATTTCCGGGTAGATTTGGTCAAATTCCCGCCATTTTTCTCCGGCGAAATAAGTACCGGTATTGTAGCCTGTCAGGCCGATAATGTCGACATATTCATCTCCCGGATAATACATCAGGTAATGATTCCACTTAAAGTCGGGGAAGGATAAGTCATGCGGATTCCATACCCAGAGCACATTGTCAACACCATTTTCATCAAATATGCAGCGGATGTGCCGCCACATGGCTTTATACAACTCGGCGTCCTTGCTATAGTAAAAGGCCGAATAGGAGCACCAGTCACCGTTCATTTCATTATTGAGCCGGAATAGGACAGGGTGGCCGAAGGCTGTTAACTGCCGGGCATACAGCTGGAAATAGTCATCATATTTTCCGGCGAGAATGTCATAAATCGCGTCCGAACTATCGACAAAGTCATGGCTGGTCTGAAGTGTCAGCTCGACGGTTCTCCCGTGTTCGTATGCGGAGTTTAGGCCGAGAATGGGCAAATTTTCATCAAGTGACTGGTACCGTACCAGGATGGGGAAGGTATAGTTAAGCTGTTCTTCCAAAATATCCAGCTTTTCAAAGGTCTGGGGGGCGCCTGGCTCAAAGATCCCCCAACGCTGCGGGCTTGCCGGACTAAAATACTTGTCATAAAAGGCGCGGGTTTCAGCATTAAGCGGTGTGTGTGCCCGGCGCAGCGGCAGTGCAATCTGCGGTGTACCCTGGCGGGGGACCAGGGTAAAGCTGCCGGCAATTTTCCCGGCATTTTCAATAGGTGTGGCAGATTTGATAAAAACAGTATAGACTTCTTTACTATTTTTCGCCAGCTCGATACTGGCATAATAGTTTTTGTCATTAGGTGCATGCATGAGCTTGGGGCGCGTCCAGTGCAACCGGTGAACAGTAAAGTCGTTTTGCCGGTAGGTAGCCTCATACAGCCGGGTATGGTTGCGGGTGTTGCTGATAAACCGGTTGCTGTAACTCATATAGTCGCTGGCAGTAGCCGGCGTACCGGACAAGTTATCATAAAAAATTTCAATGTGCAGAGAGTCGTTTGTCAGCACCGTAACTACCGGTGAGAGTGAGGCGTCAACCGTCAGATTATGGGGGACAAGCAGGGAATAGCCGTTGGCATAATCGGTCAGGCGTTCATAGTTGTCATCAACATAGTGGATTTCCTTGACATCATCGTCAGGGCCTGGCGGCAATGAGCTATACTCGCCGTTGATAATGGTAGATGCATGTACGGGTATTGACAAAACTGCGGATAGAAGTATAGTTAATACTAGTTGGTAAATCTTGTACATAATTGTTCTCCTTTATCTATATAGGTATGGATGAAAGTGTACTATGATTATATCGCAAATCACAATAATTTCCTTAATAACAGTCCTCCTAAAAGCCGCAAAAGTGCAAATACTATTCTATAAGTCTCCGATAAAGACTATGATTTTTATCACAGACGCAGCCGGGTATTTAGGAGTATATTTATGGTAAGGCTGGCTTACCAGAAAAAGGAGGGAAGAAACGTGGCATATAATATTAACTCTGAATGTATCAAATGCGGTGCCTGTGCTTCGGTATGTCCGGTAGAGGCAATATCGGAAGGGAATACTCAGTATGACATTGATCCCGGTCTTTGTATTGATTGCGGTGCCTGTGCCGCTGTCTGTCCGGTAGAGGCTATCCATCCGGGCGAATAGGGTTTAGTAAATAAGTAAGAAGAACCAGCTTTCGGGCTGGTTTTTTTGTTTTTAACAGCATATATATAAGGTTTGCGCGTCACCATAAGGGCCCCGGCGCGGGCGGCCATCATACAACGCTGTGCTGCCGGTGCTTAACCTCCGCTTATGCATAATGGCCGCCCACGCCTCAGTAACATTGACGGTTGCAGGGATCAGGCCAGCAGTTTTCTTTAATGATAATATCTGAAAATTCTGGTTGACAAGGAAAGATTACGAGAGTAAAATTTATAAAACTGACTTTAATTATGTTGATAAAGTTGGATGTGAGTAATTGTGAAAGTAGTAGTAGGCAGCCGGATAATATCATATTCTGTTGTCTGGTACGATGCAGGTATTTATTATAACAGGAAGTAATAGCGGGGAATTTTTATGAAACATTTATCAATCACTTCGCATCTTTGGATTGCCTTCTTAGTTATTCCAATCATTACGTTTCTGATTCTTGGAATTTTACAATCACTGGGGACTTATGAAACTCCGTTTCAATCAGTGGTTTTAAATATTGCTATTACTTTACTGCTTACTTCCTTGCTTGGTTATTTTCACGCCAGACGAATACATTCCACAATTAAGAGTCTGCTAGCCTTTATTCAAGCATTAATTAGCCAGGACGATGCGACGCAGGCTGCTATATTTCCCAGATTTGCCCCGCGTGAATTCGAATTGATGGCCGAACATTTTCAATTAATGGCTAAGAAACATAGTGAAAGCCGGCAAGAACTGTCCGCATTAAATGCCGAGTTAGAGCAGCGGATAGCAGAACGAACTAACAGTTTGCTAAGAACCAATCAGGAATTAGCCATTCTCAATCAGTTAATCACTCCGATTTCACCCCATCCGGGGGGAGCGAGTATTATTAAAGAGTGTCTAAGGCAATTTTCTGAGATATCCGGAGTTCATGTTAAATTGTATCTGAGAAAACCTGTATTATCGTTAATCGGGTCAGGAGAAGATATTCGCGGTATTAATGATATTGAAATTAATGATAAGCCCTGGTACATAATTTCTTACAGATATACTATTCAGCCAATACGCTCAGGCAATAACATTTTCGGTTGTTTCATAATTCCTCACTCACAGCTCAGCCAGCAAGACCGGGATTTTGTGGAGACCTTGTCACGTTCGGCAGGTATTATTTTTCAAAATGAAATATTGTCGCGAACGCTGGAGCAAAATCATGCTGTCTTAAAGGCCGTACTGGAGAGTATGTATGATGCTATTACCCTGATTAACGGTCGCCAGGTAGTGTATGCCAACGGCCGGATGTCCGAACTGCTTGCTCTTCCCTGTTCTGAGATCATTGGTATGTCGGAGGATTATTTGTTTGCGATAATTGCCCATCGCCTTATCGATGCTAACTGGGAAGTAATTGATCAAGCCAAGCGGGGATACGGTGTTTTTAATTTGAAACTTAAGCATGGTGCCGGCCATCAGTATATTCTGCTTACAGTTTTTCCGGTTACAGGCAATGAGAATGATGAAGTCGGCAAAGGCATGGTCTGGCGGGATATTACCAAGGAACATGAGGTTGATAAGCTGAAGAATGATTTAATTTCCATGGTTTCGCATGAATTTAAAACACCCATTACCAGTATCAGGGGAAGTGTCGAAACGCTGTTACGCGAGGACGCCGACTGGGAGGAAGACTTTAAACGGGAGATGCTGACAGGAATTCATGAAGATATTGAGCATGTCCAGGAACTGGTGAATGACTGGCTTGACATCTCCAGGATTGAAGCCAAAGCTATCAGTTTGGACAAAGAACCTGTCCAGCCCCATGCTATTATTACCAGTGCTATCCGAAAGCTTCCCAAGCATTTTGCCAGCAATGCAAAGATTGAATCTATCGTAGATGATAGCTTGCCGTTTATCTATGGTGACAGAGTGCGCCTGGGCCAGGTTTTGCTGAACCTTTTTACTAACGCCATTCGTTATAACGATGACAGTCCCCATATTGAAGTAAGTGCCCACAGTGATGAAGAATATGTCCACATCAGTGTCGCTGATAATGGGATCGGCATCAACGAACGGCATCTGGGGAAAATTTTTGACCGTTTTTATTGTGTGGATAACGAGCGGGAGCGGCGTTTAGGCGGAACCGGCTTAGGCTTGACAATTTGCAAGGGAATTATCGAAGCACATAATGGTATGATTAAGGTCCAAAGCAGCGAAGGTATCGGCAGCATCTTTACGATTTCAATTCCTAAATACAGGAGCGCGGGTGCAGAGTATGAAAAAGTATAGGATATTTATTGTTGATGACGAGCCCAAAATATTGCGCTTTATTGCAGCAAACCTTAAGTCGTTAGGGTATGAAGTTTACACCTTTCAAAACGGAACTGAGGCTCTGGCTAATTTTGACGCTTTGGACCCGGAACTGGTCTTGATGGACATTATGATGCCCGGTATGGATGGGTTTGAACTGTTAAAACGGCTGCGAAAGTTTTCCGACGTTCCGGTAATTATTCTGACAGCGCGAGGCAATTCCAATGATAAGGTGCAAGGCCTTAATATGGGAGCGGACGATTATCTTACCAAGCCGTTTTCACTGGACGAATTATTCGCCAGAGTCAACGCTGTTCTGCGACGTTTTGCCGGCAAACTACCCGGTCAGGGCGCAGCCAGTGAGCTAAAAAACGGTGATATAATCATAAAACAGGCTCAGCGCCGGGTATGGATAAAAGACCGGGAGCTGAAACTGACGGAAACGGAATATAACTTGTTTTCGCTATTAATGGTCAATGCCGGCAAGGTACTTACGCATGAACAATTGCTTTGCGAGGTGTGGGGAAGCGAATATCGTGATGATGTAGAATATTTGCGGGTGGCCATTGCCCGTATACGTCAAAAAATTAGAAACAGTGCCTGCAGCGAAGAATGTATTGTTACCTATCCCGGAGTGGGATATATGATTGCCAGCAGGGAGGCCGAGGAACACCATCGATGACAGATGGTGTTTTTTGTTATTTGTAATGTTTTTGTTATACCTGGCTGGAATTTTTTATGCGAACGTAATGAGTATTGCCCTACAATAAAAGAGAGTTGTCTAAGGTTAAGCAAAGTCAACCAGAGAATTACAGTCTTCACAAAAAATATGAATTATGGCAGGGGGAGCATTTATGAAAAGTGATGTCGAGATTGCACAAGCTGCACAAATGAATCCTATTGTTGAGGTAGCCCGGGAATTAGAGATTCCCGCCGAAGAATTGGAACTCTACGGTAACTACAAAGCAAAAGTTGCTCTTAAGACCTGGGAGCGGATCAAAAACAGGCCGGATGGCAAACTGATTCTGGTTTCGGCGATAAATCCGACTCCTGCCGGTGAAGGCAAAACAACAACAACCGTTGGACTTGGTGACTCCCTGCGGCGAAAAGGCAAAAAGGTTGTCATCGCTCTGCGTGAACCGTCTTTAGGACCCTGTTTCGGGGTGAAAGGCGGTGCCGCCGGCGGTGGTTATTCACAGGTTGTGCCAATGGAAGATATCAATCTTCACTTTACCGGCGATTTTCACGCCATTACTACAGCCCATAACCTGCTGGCTGCCATTATTGATAACCACCTGCATCATGGAAACGCCCTTGGCATCGATCCGCGGCGTATTACCTGGCGCCGGGTACTTGACCTTAATGAGCGGGCTTTGCGCAATGTTGTATGCGGGCTTGGCGGCAAGGCTAACGGTGTGCCAAGAGAAACCGGTTTTGATATAACGGTTGCCTCGGAAATGATGGCCATTCTTTGCTTAGCCAAAGATCTGGATGATATGAAAGAGAGAATTGGCCGGATTATTGTTGCCTATACCTATGCGGGCAAGCCTGTTACTCCTGAAGACCTAAAAGTAACCGGGGCCTTAGCCTTGCTGTTCAAAGATGCCATCAAACCCAACCTTGTACAAACACTGGAAAATACGCCGGCTTTCGTTCATGGCGGCCCGTTTGCCAATATCGCGCATGGTTGTAACAGTGTGTCGGCTACCAAGTATGCCCTCAAGCTGGCAGATTACTGTGTAACCGAAGCCGGTTTCGGCGCCGATCTTGGAGCAGAGAAATTTATTGACATCAAATGCCGTTTTGCCGGCTTTAAGCCAAGTGTTGTGGTTATCGTAGCCACTGTTCGTGCCCTGAAAATGCATGGCGGCGTTCCTAAGAATGAACTGGCCGGTGAAAATATGGGAGCTCTGGAAAAGGGCCTTGCCAACCTGACCAAACATATTGAGAATATCCAGCAATTTGGCCTGCCGGCTGTGGTAGCCATCAACGCGTTCCCGACCGACACCGCCCAAGAGTTAAGTTTTGTGGAAGAGCAGTGCAATAAGCTGGGTGCCGAAGTGGCCTTATCCGAAGTATGGGCCAAGGGCAGCCTGGGCGGGCAGGTGTTGGCGGAAAAGGTATTGGCTGCCTGCGGACGGCCTAACGAATTTACCTTTGCCTATGATGAAACAGCGCCAATTAAAGATAAAATTTCAGCAATTGCCACTAAAATTTATGGAGCAGACGGCGTAAGCTATACGCCTGCTGCGGAGAAAACGATTCAGGAACTTACGGCTTTGGGTTTTGATAAGACGCCGATTTGTATGGCCAAGACCCAGTATTCTCTCAGCGATGATATGAATAAAGCAGGCCGTCCAACAGGATTTAGCATTACCGTTCGCGAAGTGCGGGTAGCAGCCGGCGCAGGCTTCCTGGTAGCCATAACCGGTGAAATCATGACTATGCCCGGACTTCCCAAGGAGCCCTCTGCCGTTAAGATGGATATTGACAATGATGGTAAGATTGTAGGTTTATTCTAAGCAAGTATAAAATCAGAGTGCCGCAAAACGCTTCTTGAAAAAGCGTTTTGCGGCACTTGTTTTTTTCCTAACAGATAAGTTTGACGTGTCATACAAGGCCCGGCGCGGGCGCCCGTCAGACAACGCTGCGACCGCTTAACCTCCGCTTATGCCTAACGGTCGCCCGCGCCTCAGTCGTGTTGAAAGTATTTTTCTTATCTTACATAATAGTTTCCGGGACTCACCATGTCCACATACGCTGGCGTAAGTCTTGCACTTTATGGTAAAATAGAAAAGGGCGGGATTGTCTCAGCGTTCCGGTATGACAGTCTCCAGGAGAGGAGCGATGTACATGGTGGAATTAGAGTATTTAAAACACCTACCTATTTTTGAGGAGTTGGCTCCGGTTGATCTGGCAGCCATCGACAATGTCACGGTTGAACGCCGTTACAAAAAAAATATGATTATATTTATGGAGGGTGAGCCTGGCGAAGGTTTCCATTATGTTAAAAGCGGTAAAGTAAAAATAGTTAAAATGGCTCAGGATGGCAGAGAGCATATTATCAATATTTTGGGGCCCGGCGAAGTGTTTGCCGAAGTGCTGCTTTTTAACCGTGGACCCTATCCGGCTACATCGGTGGCCTTGGAAGACTCGGTCATTGGAATTATAAAAAATGTAGAACTGGAAAACGTGGTAGTCGACAACCCACGTATTGCATTGCATATTATCAGAGTCATGAATAAAAAGCTGCTGCATGCGCAAATGAAGATTAAGACACTGGCATTATCGGACACGTTTGCCCGCACAGCGCAAATTCTTGGCCGGCTGGCCCAGCAGTATGGCCGGGAGGTAACCGGAGGAATTCGGATTGACATTGATATGACCCGCCAGGATTTAGCCAATTTGGTGGGGACAACCCGGGAAACCGTCAGCCGGGTTCTCAGCTCGATGAAAAAGGATAAGGTTATTGATTTAGCCGAACAGCAAATTATTATCCTGGACGAACAGCGCCTGAGCCGCTATCAGGAAATGTAATGTTGGCACAACTTCTTACAGATAAATGCGCAGACATATAAAGCTGCAACTTTTATAAAAGACACTTGACTTATACCGGTGCACACAGTATAATCGATATAAGTTCATAGTTACCATGATGAACAGGAAGCCGAATGCAAGGTGTTCAGAGAACCGGCGGTTGGTGCGAGCCGGTACACCAAACAGGCAGGTTCCGCCTGGGAGTGGCTGGTGAAGAATCAGTATGGGATCCGCCCAATACAGCGGTTAAAGTTGGCCGGAAGGCAACATGGGTGGCAACGCGGGAATAGTTCTCGTCCCTAAGGGGATGGAGAACTTTTTTATTTGCCGGTACATGTAGTATTTTCGGTCTAAGCTGGGTGGCAACGCGGGTGAAAACTCGCCCCAATTGTAGTGGGGTGAGTTTTTTTTTATCCTGATGGAACATATACCTTTCTATCAGGGTAAGGGCACATGGCTTTCGCTTTTGCCAAAGGCTTCGCGCCGGTGTCCGTAAAGACTAAGTAAATTCCAGTGAACTCATTTCAGCAGAGCCAAACATCAGCGGTTCAGGCGGAAAGTCTGCCCTGCCTGAGCTGATGCCGCCTGTGGCGGCAGGAGTCCTGACTCAACGATTAAGATAAAATGGAGGTAGAATTATGAAAATACTTATTTCGGAACAGATTGCACAAAAAGGGGTTGAAAAACTTACGCAAGAAGGCGCGAGTGTTGATATAAAAACCAATCTTTCGCGCGAAGAACTATTGGCAATTATCGGTGAGTATGATGCCCTGATTGTCAGAAGCAACACCAAAGTCAATGAAGAATTATACCAAAAAGCCACCCGGTTAAAGGTAGTAGGACGCGCCGGCAATGGTGTCGACAATATTGAAATGAATGGTGCCACCAAACGCGGGATTATTGTTGTCAACACCCCGGAATCCAACATCGTATCGGCAGCCGAACTGAGTATTGGCCTGTTGTTTGCCACCTGCCGCAATATTCCGCAGCTTCATAACCGTCTCCAGGAACGCGTTTGGGATCGTTCCGGCCTTAAAGGCATGGAGCTTCAGGGGAAAACAGTAGGTATTGTGGGTTTGGGACGGATCGGGTCGCTGGTGGCAACCCGGCTGAAATCATTTGGGATGAACATTATTGCCTATGATCCCTATATCAGCGACAGCCGGTTCAAGAATCTGGGTGTGGAGAAACAAGAAAAGCTGGAAGATTTGATGAGCAAGTGTGATATTCTTACCGTGCATACCCCTAAAACCGAAGAAACCTATGGGATGATTGGCAAAGACCAGTTTAAAGCTGCGAAAAAAGGCATGACTGTCATCAATTGTGCCCGGGCCGGTATTGTGAACGAGGCTGCGCTGATTGAGGCCATGAAAGCCAATATTGTCAAACGGGCCGGGGTTGATGTGCCGGAAGGGGAACCTGAGCCTACTTCGCCGCTGTTGGATGTAGACAATGTGATTATAACGCCTCACGCAGGTGCCGATACGGTTGAGGCCCAGGATAATGTCGGTATAACTGTGGCTCAAGAGGTGATTGCCGCGCTAAGGGGAGAAATGGTGCCAAACGCCGTCAATCTGCCTACCCTGCCGGCGCAGGAGCTGGATACCGTCAAAGCCTATCTAAAGCTGGGTGAAACCCTGGGCAAGATGTATTACCAGCTGGAAAAGGAAGCTGTAGATAAGGTAGAGATTATTTACAGAGGCGAGGTTGCGGCCATGGAAACCTCGGTCATTTCACTGGCTATATTGAAGGGTTTGTTTGAGCCGGTTCTTAAAGAGCGGATAAATTATGTGAATGCCAATATTATTGCTAAAAGCAGGGGTGTTACCGTAACCGAAAGCAAAGAATCTATAGTGGAAAATTACCTGACCTTGATTACCGTCAAGGTTAAATCAAAAGGCCGGGAGTTTACCATCAGCGGCACTACCTTTGGCAAAGGGGAGCTGCGGATTGTTGAAATTAATGGCTATGAATTTGATGTTCATCCTGCTCCTTATATGCTGATCGCGGAAAACATGGATAAACCCGGTGTTGTCGGACAAATGGGAACCTTACTGGGGGTTGGCAAGGTCAATATTGCCACCATGCAGCTTGGGCGTAAGTTCACCGAGCAGCAGGCCATGATGGTGCTGACCGTTGATTCGGAAGTTTCCAAAGAAACTTTGGAATTCCTTGGCGGGGTCGAAGGCATTCTGCGGGTCCGGTTTGTAAAACTATAGCGGCTGCTGGGGCTGGGAAAACCCGGTAAAGTATTGTGAAGGTGTATCCGGATGCTAAAAAAACACTCAGTATGAGTGTTTTTTTAGCATCCTCACGAATAAAGAAATTTCCGACTATTCCAAGCGCACTTTGTGGGCAGATTCCATAGGTTCGTCAGTCAATTCCTGCGTTTGGTCGTAATTTGCTGTTGTGGTGTTTACGCAGCAGCTAGTATAGTGATAGAAATGCCTTTAAAGGAGGTCTTTACGTGAGCCAATCCGTGTCCCCTCAATCGGTCGAGGAGTTGCAGCACCTGGTGCGGACCGCCGCCGCTGCCGGCAGTCCGATATATACTTACCGCTCAGGCCAGTCTGAGGGAGTAATGCTTGATTTGTCCAACCTGAATCAAATTTTCGAAATTGACGCCGCCAACCTTGTCGCCGTCGTCGGTCCCGGCGTTACCCTCGGCATCCTGGCCGCCAGGCTGGCTGAGCAGGGCCTGCGCTTTATCCCGGCCGACACTCCCTTTTATCAGGACAAAACAGTGGGCCGGTTGTTTTATGAAGGCTGTTCCAACCTGTCCAGCCTTAAATACGGGAGTGCCAAGCATTTTCTGATGGGCTCGGAAATTGTCCTGCCTGACGGCGAACTATTAACAACAGGCGGGAAAACCGTTAAGAATGTAACCGGCTATGATTTTACCCGTTTTTTCAACGCGCCTTATACCGATTATGGTATTACGGTCAAGTTTCTGTTGAAGCTGCTGCCCTTACCGGAAACACGTACCGGGCTTGCCGTCGCCTTTAATGAGGTGGATGAGGTGCTGGCTTTTGCCCGGGATTTGAAAGAGAACGGTGTGGTGCCGGCGTATCTGTTATGGGTGGACAGGAATGTGCAAGACTTTTTTCAGGAGCCGCCGCAGGGCCAGCTTGTCTTGCTGGAGTTTGACGGTCTGCAGGAAGAGGCCGGTGAGCAATGTCAGAATGCCGCTGTTCTCATCCAGAAGCATGGCGGCACAATCCGGGAGCGCAATGAAGGTCGCGGGCAAACGGCAAGCCGCTGGAGCGCTCTTTACCGGTGTGCCGATAAGTATGTACTGACCGATGAATATAAAATGGCTTTTACCCGCCAGGCGGAATTCATCAGCCTGTTTTACGAATTAGCCGGGCGCCGCGGGGTTAAAGCCGGCCTGTTCGGCCAGGTGGCCGAAGGCAAACTTAACCTTGTTTTTGCCGGAGTGCAGCCGGATCACGCCTTTATTGAGGAACTTGCCGCAGCCCTGATACGGGCAGGCGGCGTTCTTGCCGGCAAGTATGACCGCCTGACAGGAAAATGCCGGAGCGGCCCCCTGGCAGAGCTTGAGCAGCGGGCCAAAGCCGCTTTTGACCCCAAACGGATTTTAAATCGACCGACCTTACAGGAGGTGAAATAAATGGAGCAGCACTATGCAGAATGGCAGCAACAACTGGTCAAATGTATTCGCTGTGGCACCTGCCGGTCGGTTTGCCCGGTATTTCAAGTCTCCGACAATGAAAATACCACCGCCAGAGGCAAAGTAAAGCTGCTGGAAGCTGTAAGCGAAGGCAAGCTGGCACTGACCCCTGAGCTGCAAACCAGGATGTCCAAGTGCCTGCTGTGCAAAGCCTGTGCTCCCGGCTGTCCCTCAGGTGTCAGAACCGATGAACTGTTTTTAAGTGCCAGACGCGCCCTGGCCGTGAAAAACGGCCTGCCAATAGCCAAGAAGCTGGCCTTTACCGGCCTGACTTATCGTAAGCTGTTTGATCTGGGGCTCAAAATGGGTGCCGCCTTCCAGGGCATTGTCTTCAAAGACGCTCCTGGCGGCAGAGGCAAGCTGGCGCGCTTTCCCCTGCCTGGCGCCGGGCTTAGTCAGCGGCGCATCATCCCGCCGTTAGCTTCCACGCCCTTAAGAAGCTGCCTGCCGGAAACCAGTAAGGTAGCTTCCCCCAAGGCCAGAGTTGCGTTTTATACCGGCTGCATGCTCAATTATGTTTATCCGGAATCAGGGGAAGCCATTGTCAAAATCCTCAAAGCCCACGATGTGGAAGTGGTTATTCCGGCCAGGCAGAGCTGCTGCGGGACACCGGCCTTTACCTCCGGCGACTATCAGGTGGGGCGGTATCTGGCTGAGGAAAATGTCAAAGTGCTGGCAGCCGGTAACTATGACGCCATTATCACCGGCTGCGCTTCGTGCGGAGCCGCCTTAAAACACGAATACGGCGCTATTATCGAAGATCCGGCCGTGAAAACAGCCTGGGAATCGCTGGCCGCCAAAGTAAAGGATATTACCCAGTTCGTGGCCGAAGTGGGGCTCAAACAGGATTTGCGGGAAGTAAAGGCCAAAATTACCTATCACGACCCCTGCCATTTAGTCCGTGGCATGGGTGTTACCAAAGAGCCGCGTCAGCTGTTAAAGGCCATTCCCGGCGTGGAATACGCCGAAATGAAGGATGCCGCCAAATGCTGCGGTGCCGGCGGCACCTTCAGCATGGCCTATTATGATATCGCCCGGACCATCAATGACTGGAAACTGGATAACGCGGAAAAGACGGGTGCCGGTATTCTGGCCACCGGTTGTTCGGCCTGCCGGATGCATATTACCGACGGACTGGGACAGCGCGGCAGCAGCATGCGGGTATTACACACGGCCGAAATTATTGCCCAGGCGTACGGCCTGGACTAGGAGGGGGAGAAACATGGAGCAGCAAATGCTTGCTGAGTTAAAACGGCTGGTTGGCGCCCAATATGTTATGGAGCAGCTGGAAGACCGCATCTGTTATTCCTTTGACGCCACCTTCCGGGATTTCCCCCCCGATGTGGTGGTTAAGCCCGGCAGTGTGGAGGAGATTGTAGCTATCGTCAAACTGGCAAGGCAGTACAATGTGCCGGTAACAGCCAGAGGCGCGGCCACCGGTCTGTCCGGCGGCTCGGTACCGGTGCAGGGCGGTATCGCCCTGGTGCTTACCCGGCTTAACCGGATTATAGAAATTGATAAAGCCAACCGGGTGGCGGTGGTGGAAACCGGGGTGATTACCGAAGCCTTTGTCAATGCCGTAAACCAGGCCGGCTTGTTCTATCCGCCTGATCCGGCCAGCGCCAAGACCTCCACCATGGGCGGCAATATCGCCGAATGCGCCGGCGGCCCCCGCGGGGTCAAATACGGCATTACCAGGGATTATGTGCTGGGGCTGGAAGTTGTACTGCCTGACGGCAGTGTTGTCGAACTGGGCAACAAATTTGACGGCGATATGGCCGGGCCGGACTGGACTATGCTGCTGGTCGGCTCGGAGGGGACGCTGGGTATTGTTACTAAAATCTACCTGAAGCTTGTCGATAAACCCAGCGCCAAACAAACCCTGCTGGCTATTTTTAACAGTCTGGATGATGCTGCCAACACGGTCAGTGAAATGATTGCCTCCGGCACTATTCCGACCACCCTGGAAATTATGGATAACCTGACCATCCGGGCGGTGGAGGATTACCTTAAGGTTGGCCTGCCGGTTAATGCCGAGGCCATTCTCCTGATAGAAGTGGACGGCAGCGCGGCCGCCATTGCCAAACAGGCCGGACATGTCATGAAGGTGTGCAAACAGTGCGGCGCCACCGAGATCCAGGCAGCCTCGACGCCTGAGGACATTGACAAACTGTGGCAGGCCCGCCGCGCTATTTCTCCGGCCTGCGGCAAGATCAACCCGACTAAAATCTCCGAAGACGCCACCGTGCCGCGCAGCCAGATTCCGGCCATGGTTCGCCGGCTGCGGGAGATTGCCCAAAAATATAATTTAAAGATGGTTATTTTTGGCCACGCCGGTGACGGCAATCTCCATCCCAATATTTTGAGCAATAAGCACGACCATGAAGAGATGGAACGGGTCGAGCAAGCGGTGGAGGAATTGTTTAAAGCTGCGTTGGACCTTGGCGGCACGCTGTCCGGCGAACATGGCATCGGCTATATGAAAGCGCCGTTTCTCAAATGGGAGACAGGCGAAACCGGTTTCGCCGCCGGGCAGAGGATTAAACAGGTAATGGATGAACAGGGACTGCTGAATCCTGGTAAATTGTTTAATGCCTAAGTGCCTGCCGGCAGTAAATGTATCCTGAGGCTAACCCGCTCTAAGGCTCCTGCTTCTACCAATGGGGGGTTACCCCGGCGGGCACAGGCGAGCGGCTAAGCCCCTGGAAGTTGGGCGGTTAACCTTCAGGTGGAGTTAAACCTCCACCTGAAGCCAAGTCTACTTTATGGGGAGGAAGAAGAAATGCTAAAAATCGTGACCCGGTACTGCAAGGGCTGTGGCATCTGTGTTGAGTTCTGCCCGAAAAAAGTACTGCAGCTTGATGAAATGGGCAAGATTGAGGTGGCTGCTGCCGACAACTGTGTGGCCTGCGGACAATGCGAGCTCAGATGCCCGGATTATGCCATTTATGTAACTGCAGATAAATAGAGACTTGATTCAGGTGGGGGGTTAACCCCAGCTGAATCCTAGTCGGAATTATCCAGGGGCTTAGTCGCGCTTACTCCCGCCGAAAGAGACGGGAGTCTTAGAGCGAGTTAGCCACCGGATAAATAGGAAGATGACGAACGGAGGAATGTATTTATGGCAAAAGCAGTACTGATGCAGGGAAATCATGCTTGTGCAGAAGGCGCGCTTGCCGCCGGTGCCAGGTTTTTCGCCGGCTATCCGATAACACCGTCTACCGAGGTGGCCGAGCTGTTGGCCAGGCGCCTGCCGCAGGTGGGCGGTACCTTTATCCAAATGGAGGACGAGATTGCCGGCATGGCCGCCACCATCGGCGCCTCACTGACAGGTGTGAAATCCCTGACAGCCACCAGCGGTCCCGGTTTTTCCCTGAAACAGGAGTTAATTGGCTATGCCTCTATGGCCGAAGTACCCTGTGTTATCGTCAATGTACAGCGGGTTGGCCCCAGCACCGGCCAGCCGACCTCGCCGGCCCAGGCCGATATCATGCAGGCCCGCTGGGGTTCCCATGGCGACAGGGGAGTTATTGCCCTCAGCCCTGCCAGTGTCCCGGAATGTTTCAGCCTGACGGTGGAGGCCTTTAATCTGGCTGAGAAATATCGCACGCCGGTAGTGCTGCTGCTGGACGAAATCATCGGTCATATGCGGGAAAAAATCGAGCTGCCCGAGCCGGACAGCCTGAAGCTTATTAGCCGGAAAAAGCCCGCTTTGCCGCCGGGCGAGTTTCTTCCTTATAAGCCGGAAGCAGATGGTGTTCCCCCCATGCCGGCCTATGGTGACGGCTACCGGTTTCATGTAACCGGGCTGGCCCATGATTATACCGGCTTTCCCAGCGGTGCCAACAGTACTTCGCATGAATTGATTGCCAGGCTGCATACCAAAATTACCGATCATATTGATGATATTGTTACCTTTGAAGAACAGCAGCTGGCCGATGCCGAGGTTGCCGTTATTGCCTTCGGCGGTACGGCCCGTACGGCCTATGCCGCCATTGAAATGGCGCGTGAACAGGGAATCAGGGCAGGCTTGTTCCGGCCCATTACCATCTGGCCGTCGCCGGAAAAGCAGCTTGCCGCCCTGGCGAAGCAGGTCAAAACCATTATTGTGGCCGAACTCAACTACGGGCAGTATGTCGATGAAGTGGAGCGGATTGTTGCCGGACAGGCCCGGGTGATATCGCTGGCCAAATGGAATAATGATCCGATTACACCTGCCGAAATGCTGGCAGCCATTGCCGAAGCAAACGTCAAATAGGGAGGGAACAAGATGGAACAATTACTGGAAAAATACTTTCGCCCCAAACTGCCGCATATGTGGTGTCCCGGCTGTGGCAATGGCATTGTAACGGCCGCCATTGTCCGGGCTATTGACAAGCTGGGGCTTGATCAGGATAAAACCACCATTGTGTCGGGAATTGGCTGCTCGTCACGGGCTCCCGGCTATCTGCATTTTGACACCCTGCATACGGCCCATGGCCGGGCACTGCCGTTTGCTACCGGGATTAAGCTGACCAAGCCGGGGCACAAGGTGCTGGTTATTACCGGCGATGGCGATGCTACCGCTATTGGCGGCAATCATTTTATTCATGCTGCCAGACGCAACATTGATCTTACTGTCATTGTCTTTAACAACAATATCTATGGTATGACCGGCGGGCAGTACTCGCCGCTGACGCCCCATCTGGCCAAAGCCACCACCGCCCCTTACGGCAATGTTGACCGCGCTTTTGATTTAGCTGAGCTGGCCAAAGGGGCCGGTGCCACCTTTGTTGCCAGGTCAACCACCTACCATGCCAAGCAGCTTGCCGAACTGGTAACCAAAGCCATCCAGCACGAAGGCTTTGCCGTGGTGGAAGCCATGACCGGCTGTCCCATCTCGTTCGGCAGGCAGAACAAGCTGGGAAAACCGGCCGCACTGCTGGCCTGGCAGCGGGACAATACCGTGCCGGTCGAAGCCATGGGCAAGCTTACACCGGAGCAGCTGGCCGGGAAAATTCCCATAGGTCTGCTGCATCAGAAAACTGCGCCTGAATATACGGCCGAATACGGCAAAATCATCAAACAAGCGATGGGAGGGCGTTCTTAGCATGATGGAAGTCAGATTAAGCGGCTCAGGCGGGCAGGGATTGATCCTGGCCGGCATCATTCTGGCCGAAGCCGCCATTGCCGACGGCAAAGAGGCCATACAGTCCCAGTCCTACGGGCCGGAAGCCCGCGGTGGTTCCAGCAAATCGGAGGTCATTATCAGTGATGCACGCATCCATTATCCTAAAGTTGCGACTCCTGACCTGCTTCTGGCCATGACCCAGGAAGCACTCAATAAATATGGTCCGGACCTCAAGGAAGACGGCCTGCTCATTATTGATAGCACCTTTGTCCGGGATGTGCCGGCACACTACAAACAGGTGCATGCCGTTCCCATTACCCAACTGGCAAAAGATAAATGCGGCCGTGAGCTGTTCGCCAACATCGTTGCCCTCGGGACCATTGCCAAGCTCACCGATACCGTCGGCCTGACCGCTCTGGAACAGGCCGTGCTGGCCCGTGTGCCCAAAGGAACTGAGGAAATGAACCGGCTGGCGCTCCAAACCGGTTATCAGGCTGTGTAAAAATATTGAGCAACCTCTGGCACTTAAGTGCCAGAGGTTGCTGTTGTTCATGTTGATAGCCGTTTATTATGTTACAATGTATTTGGATGTTGCTGCGGGAAATGCGGCCGGAGAAAAGCAGGACACCCGTGGTGTCTGTTCGTTTATTCTGGCAGGAGGTGATGTCGATGACACGGCTGAAGGGTGCCAAGGTTGTCATTGCCGATGATGAAAAATTAATGGCGCTGGAACTGCAGGCGTTGTTGCTGGAAACTTATCCCGAGCTGCAGATTGTAGGCGTGGCCCATGACGGCGAGGCGGCGTTGCAGTTGATAAAAACACATAAGCCTGATATTGCTTTTCTGGATATTCAGATGCCGGGCATGACCGGGCTGGAGGTAGCAGCAAGCATTATTGCCTGCGAAGAGCCGCCGGCGCTGGTTTTTTCCACAGCTTATGACGAATATGCTTTGCAAGCCTTTGCGGTAAATGCGATGGACTATATTCTTAAGCCCTACGATGAAGCCGACATCCAGCGGGTGATGGGTAAATTTGAAAAAATGCTGGCAGGCGCCAGCGTAAAGGCAAAGACAGGCGGCAATAAGGAACTGTCGAAACCCGGTGGTGTCCGTAAATTTTCGGTTGAAAAAGGGGACCGCATGGAGATTATCGACAGTGACAAAATTGAGCTTGTTTATGCCAAAGACCGGCTGGTGTATATTAAAACCCTTGACGGTGAAAGCTACCGGACTAAGCTGACCTTGCAGGAGTTCGAAGGCAAATTGCCGGCAGACCGTTTTTTCCGCTGTCACCGCAACTATATTGTGAACGTGAACCAGATTAAAGAGATTGCCACCTGGTTTAATAAAGGTTATATACTGATACTGCAAAAAACTGCTGTCGGCAGGAGCCAGGAGGTTCCGGTCGGCAGAGCGTACGCTGCCAGGCTGAAAGAGTATATAGAGTTGTAGCTGCAAGCCGCCGCCCTCCGGGGCGGCGCTTTTTTTTGTCCTTGCTATTGTCCGCTGGTCGGTGATTTTCCGTTGTTGGTCGGTATCGCATAGCCTTCTCTGGTTGTTACTATTTAGAATTGAGTTGAGTTTCTAAATATTTAATTAATATGGAGGCGATGTATGAGTAACTCAGCAGCAATAGTAGAGCCCGGTAAATTACGTAAGGCGTAGAGAGGAGCGAAACATGTGACAAAAACAAATGTAGCTGTTAACACAAATACGGGGGCCAATATGAGTGCTATTGAAGAATGGGGTAGAAAGTACGGGTTGATTGCAGCCATCTTGGTCGGGCTGGCAATATGGGCTATGCCTACCCCGGTGACCATGACGGTGGCGCAGCATAAATTGCTGGCAATATTTGGCGGTGCGGTGGTTGCCTGGATAACCATAGGAGTTAATTTTGCCGTAAGCACGTTTTTCGTAGTCACATTACTGTATTTCTGGGTGGGGAACCCGGCAGGCAAAGTAGATCAAGCCGGACAGTTAATCAGAGATGCCAACTTTGCGGTAGGTGGCTTTGCGTCATCCTCCTTATGGCTGCTGGTTACCGGCTTTGTGCTCTCCATTGCCATGACCAAATCCGGCGTAGCCAAGCGGCTGGCGCTGCAAATGATGAAGGTGCTGGGACGGACACCCACCGGCGCTATTTATGCCTCCATGCTGGCAAATTTTATTATAGCGCCGCTGACACCATCCAATACCGCCCGGACTGCCGCTATGCTGCCAATTGTGGAAGGGATCGCGGAAGCCTATAAAGCCAAGCCGGGTCAGAGCAATTTTGGCAAGGCGCTCATGCTGGCCAGCACGTTTACTTCCAATATTACCGGCTCCGCTTTTCTGACCGGCACCATCCCAAATCCGGTAGCTATCGGCATGATTGCCGCCGCAGCCGGCATGTCCCTTTACACCACCTGGAGTTACTGGGCCCTGGCGGCACTGCCCACCAACATTATTATTCTGGCATTAACCGGCTGGCTGCTGCTGAAACTGTATCCCTCCGAAGTAAAGGCCCTGCCTGGCGGTATCGACTATATAAAACAAGAGCTCAGCGCTATGGGGGCCATGTCTGCCCGTGAAAAAAAGGCTATTTTATACTTTGTTCTGGCGCTGGTGCTGTGGTCTACCGACGCGATCCATAAGTTTAACTCCACCATGGTGGCCTTCCTGGTGTCCATGCTGATATTTACCCCCCGTATCGGCGTGCTTGACTGGAAAGAAACCGAAAAATCACTGCCGTGGGAACTGTTCGTCTACTTTGGCGGGGTACTGACCTTAAGTGATGCTTTGATGAAAACCAAGGCGTTTGAGTGGATTATCAAAGCGCTGCTCGGTGCGCTCGGCCTGCAAAGCGTGGCTATGCTGCCGCTGCTCATCATCCTGATTGGCTTTAGCATATTTAGTCATGTTATTTGGTCCACCACTACGGCCATGACCGGAGTTATGATCCCTATTTACATCGGCCTGGCAAAAACCCTGGGCTTTGATATTGTCAGTTTTGTTATGCCGCTGGCCATTATGATGGCGTATGCGCTGTTTTTACCCTTCAATACCATGGGAAATATCATTATGTTTGGAACCGGCTATTATACCGTAACCGAACAACTGAAGTCTTCGGTGATACTCGGTCTGATTATCTGGGGGCTGTGGATTATCACGGCGTTTACCTGGTGGAAATGGATCGGCCTGTTATAGCCGGGGCGCATAGACAGAGAAAAAAAGGGGGCAGAGAGAATGAATTTTCCCAAGCTGGTTAACATACGGCAGACTTTTTCCCGCCCGCTGGTGGAGGATGTGCCAGGCGCGGTGCTTGCCGAGCTCAAGAGACTGAATATTGCGAATCAATTGGCCGGCAAGCGAATCGGCATTACCGGCGGCAGCCGCGGCATCCAGAATATCGTACCCATTCTCCGGCAGGTGGTCCAATATATTAAAGAGCAGGGCGGTGAACCCTGTTTGCTGGCGGCCATGGGCAGTCACGGAGGCGGCACTGAGGCCGGGCAAAAGGAGGTGCTTGACAGTTTAGGGCTTACCGAGGCCATGCTTGGCGCCGCAGTTGTCACCTGCGCCGAGAGCGAGATTATCGGCCACACCCGGGAAGGCATTCCTGCTTATATCGTAAAGTCTGCGCTCAAGCTGGATGGAATTTTAGTGGTTAACCGGGTGAAAACGCACACCTCCTTCAAAGGTCAAGTAGAGAGCGGCCTGGTCAAGAAACTGGTTGTGGGACTGGGAGGCCCGCAAGGGGCCAAACAGTTCCACGGGTTTGGCAGTACGGAACTGTCGCGGCTGCTGGTCGAAATCGGCGAGGTTCTCCTGGCCAAGCTGCCGGTTTTAGGCGGGTTGGCTATCATTGAAAATGCCTATGAGGAAACGGCGCTGATCCAGGGAGTGGCCACAGCCGAGTTTATCCAGGAGGAAAACCGGTTGCTGGCATATTCCAAGTCGCTGATGCCATTGCTGCCGGTTGACGATATTGACATTCTGCTTATCGGCGAAATGGGCAAAAACTTCAGCGGCACAGGTATTGATACCAATATCATTGGCCGGACGCGTATTCAGGGAGTGACTGAGCCGCTGAGCCCGAGTGTAAAACGGATTGTCGTGCTGGATCTGTCGGAGGAATCGCATGGTAATGCAACAGGAATCGGCCTGGCCGATTTTGTAACCCAGCGGCTGGTTGAAAAAATGGATCGCCAGGCAACCTATCTTAACTGTCTGACCAGCACCTTTGTCATCCGGGCGGCGACTCCCATTCACTATGCTGATGACAAAGCGCTTATGGAAGCCGTGCAGTATAGCCTGAGCAGCATTGCGCCGGAAAACTTGCGGGTTGTGGCCATTCCCAACACGCTGTTTTTAACAGAATGCCTGGTGTCGGAACCGGTTGCCCGGCAATTGGCTGTACGCACCGGCGTGACTATAGCCGGTGAAGCCAAGCCGCTGGCCTTCGACTCCCAAAACCGGCTGCTGCTAAATTTCCCCTAATCTGAGGCCGGTGGCCGCCGCAACCTTATTCCGGAGAGTAACAGATACAGATACCTGTAGTCTGGTTGCCGGGCAGCGTAATGTAAGCAAATAGCAGCAACAACCTCTGGCGCAGACTCGTTAGGGGTTGTTGTGCTATACCAAAACAGGATCTGATGGAATGCGGAGGACTAACGATGAATATTAAAGCCAAACTGACAACAATAATTTGCGGCCTGCTGCTGGTAGCGCTGGGAGTACTGGGAGGTATAAATTACTGGCAGTTCCATAACCTGATTACCGGTGACGCCGAGGCGGGGCTGAAGCTGACCGCCGCCGGCACCGCCAATGAAGCGGGGCTGTGGTTTGAGACCCGCAAGGCCGAAACCGTGCTGCTGGCCAATTCACCGCTGGTACTGGAGGACCGGGATAAGGCCATGGCGTATCTTACCGAAGAAAGCAGGCGGAACCCGATATTTTCCCGGTTTTTTCTGGTGGATGGCCAGGGCAACGCCGTTTATACCAACAAAACCCGCGCCAATGTAAGTGACCGGGATTTTTACCAAAAGGTCATGGTCAGCGGTCAGTCGTTCATCGCCGACCCGGTTATTTCTAAAGTGGATGGACAAATGGTGGTGGTCATTGCCGCGCCCTTAAAGCAAGCCGGTAAAACGGTCGGCATGCTGGGCGGCACCGTGATGGTGAATGACCTTATTGAAAAGGTGTTAACTGTGAAAACCGGCCAGACCGGGTATGCCTACGTCATTCAGGGGAATGGCCTGGTAATTATCCATCCGGAAAAAGATTTAATAATGAAAGCTAATTTTTTGGCAGATCAGGCTGTGGATGCACAACTGCGGCAGCTTACCGGGCAAATGACGGCAGGTAAGCAGGGGGCCGGCCGGTATACCTTGCAGGGAGTGGGCAAATATTTGGCTTACGCGCCTGTGACGGGAACCTCGTGGAGTCTGGCGGTAACGGTTCCGGCTGCGGAAGTGCTAACCGGGCTTGATTCCTTTAAAACCGGTTTCCTGATCACCCTGGGGGCAGTGTTGCTACTGGCTGGTATGGGCAGCTTCTTTTTTGCCCGCACCCTGGCGCGGCCGCTGCAGATGCTTAGCGCCATGACGGAGAGCATTTCCTGCGGAGATCTGACCGTACCGGCCGTCACCTTGCATTCAAAGGATGAACTGGGCCGTCTGGCCGCCGATTTTAATACCATGACCGCCAATACCAAAACCGTTGTTAAACAGGTGATGCAGTCTGCCGAGCAGGTTGCCGCCGCCTCGGAAGAACTGACCGCCAGCGCCGAACAGTCGGCCGTGGCGGCAACCCATGTGGCCGGTGCCATCGGTAAAGTTACGGTCAATACCGAAAATCAGCTAAAAGACTTGTGTGATACCACGCTGGTAGTCGAGAAACTTTCCAGGCAGATTCAGGAAATTGCCGGCGGGGCCAACGAGGCGACCCATTTGGCCAGGGAGACCTCTTGTAAGATTGTGACCGGAAAAGAGGCGGTGGAGCAGACCGTAAATCAAATGAACAAGATCGATCAGGCCACCAACAGTGTGCAGCAGGCTATTGAGCGCCTGGCCGCCAGCTCTTCGCAGATTAACGAAATTGTCAATGTAATTGCCAGCATTGCCGGGCAGACCAATCTTTTGGCGCTGAACGCCGCTATCGAGGCGGCACGCGCCGGTGAACAAGGCCGGGGCTTTGCCGTTGTTGCCGACGAAGTACGCAAGCTCGCCGAGCAAACGCAGGAGGCGGCCAAGCAAATTACCGGCCTGATCGGCGAGAATCAGGCCAATATAACCAATGCCGTCAATCTGATGAACGTGGGAACCGGCGATGTCCGGCAGGGCATTGGCCTTGTCCACCATGCGGGCGATTCGTTTGCTGAGATTGCCCGGCTTGTCGGGCAGGTTTCCGACCAGATTCGGGGCATATCGGCCGCCATTGGCGACATGGCCGTCGGCAGTGCCCAGATTGTTGACAAGGTACGGGGCGTGGAGCAGGCCGGCAACCAGGTGAACCAGCTGATCCAGGGCGTGTCTGCCGATACCCAGAGCCAGTCGGCCACAATGCAGGAGATAAGCGTAGCCAGTCATACCCTGGCGCTTTTAGCCGAAGAGCTGCAAAAAGCGGTGCATGTTTTCAAACTGTAGCATAAACGCCATTTTCAGGAGTACCTTCTTGGACCTTGCTTTATGATACAATAAATGCAGTATTTTTCTTCAGTATGGAGGTGGCAATGTGGATACCAGTTTGACAGAAGTTGTTATCAAGAATATCGCTGTATTAGGCGTGGCCGCCTACCTGACCACGCAGTTGCCTCCTTTCCGCAGAGCGCTGAACCAGTCCCAGTACCACTGGCAGGATAAGCTTAGGCTTATTCTGATCTTTGGCTTTTTTTCCGCCATCGGCAATTATCTGGGAATGCCTGTGCTGGGGTCGCTGGCGAACACCAGAATCGTAGGCGTTGTTGTCGGCGGCCTTTTAGGCGGTCCGGCTGTTGGCCTGGGTGCCGGTATTATCGGGGCCATCCCGCGATATTTTATGGGCGGCTTCACCATGCTTCCCGCCGTTATGGCCAATGTTCTGGTCGGCTATTTCAGCGGACTGGTATATGCCAGGTATGGAGCCCGGAAGATCGGGGTCGGCAAAGCATTTGCCACCGGCCTGGGTGCCGAAATCATACTGAAAATCATGGTGTTAACCCTGTCTACTTCCGCTGAAGCCGCCTGGGAACTGGAGCGGGTGATTGCTGTTCCGACCATCATTGCCAATAGCCTGGGGGTAATGCTTTTTGTGTATATTGTGCGCGATGTGTATCAGGAGCAGGACAAAGTTCAGGCCAAATCGGCGCAGCAGGTCATGCGCGTCATCCAGAAGACCAGCAATATGCTGCGGCAAGGACTGACGCTGGAGTCCGCCCAACGGATTGCCGAAATTATCCACGCCGAAGTAGGCGCTGATGCTGTGGCGGTAACCGATACGGATAAAACTCTGGCCTTTATCGGCAAGGGGGACGATCACCACATTGTCGGCCAGCCCTTTATTACCGGGGCTACCAAACGGGCGCTGCAGTCCCGGCAAACGATTATTACCAGTAACCGGGAGGAGATCGGCTGTCCGAACAAAGCCTGTCCCCTGGGGGCGGTAATCGATGCCCCGCTCATCGTCAATCACCGCTTTCAGGGGAGCATTAAGGTTTACAAGACCGGCAACGGAGTGATTCTCCCCTATGAAGCCGAACTGGTGCAGGGCATTGCCGACTTTTTAAGCCTGCAACTGCTGCAATCCGAGCTTGAGGTGCAAACCATACTTTTGTCCCAGGCCGAGTATAACTCCTTGCGGGCCCAGATTCACCCCCACTTCATTTTTAATATTTTAGGCACCATCAGAGCCACCATCCGGACAGAGCCCGAAAAGGCGCGGGTGCTGATAAAGAATTTGTCAGATATGATCAGACGGCATATAAAGCCGGGGAAAGAAGTAAATACATTAAAAGAAGAGCTTGATTTTATCGATAACTATGTTTATTTGGAGCAAGCCCGGTTTGGCGACCGCATCCAGATTATAAAAGTCATTGACCCCGAAACATACCATTATATTATTCCGGTTTTTTCCATCCAGGTACTTGTGGAAAACGCGGTTAAGCATGGGCTGTCCCCGAAAAAAGACGGCGGCGTTATTGAGATTCGTATTTGGCGGGACAATGCAACCCTGAATATCCGGGTCCAGGATAATGGGGTGGGGATTGCCCGGGAGCGGCTGGTTTGCTTCAGCGAGCTTCCTGTCGCTTCCCAATTGTCAAGCGGGATCGGTATCGGACTTAGTAATGTCCATGCCCGTATTCAGCGGCTGTTTGGCAAAGAGTACGGTCTTATTATAGAAAGCAGCCCAAATGAGGGCACATGCGTATCCATGCGGGTACCCCTGCAAGAGGCAGTATAATCAAATACCAAGGCAAAAGAGCAGCAAAAGCATTGAATAGCATTTCTTTTTAGTCAATCAGTAGAACAGTAAAGGAGGCAGAAGGTAAGTGAACAATTTATCAGCAAGAATCCGAAATACAACATTGCAGGAAAAAATTATTTCTGCAGAGGAGGCCGCGTCTTTGATTAAGGCCGGCATGAATATCGGCACAAGCGGTTTTACCCCTTCCGGCTATCCCAAGGCGGTGCCGCTGGCTTTGGCCGAAAGAATCCGGCAGGAAAAATTTACAGTCAACCTGTGGACCGGCGCCTCGGTCGGTAAAGAACTGGACGCGGCTTTGGCGGAAGTAGGCGGAATCGCCAAAAGGCTGCCCTATCAGACTAACGCTGTTACCAGGCAGGCCATTAATAGCGGGCGCATGCAGTATACCGACCTGCATTTGAGTCATGTGGCGCCAATGGCCCGTGCCGGTTTTCTTGGCGGCAAGGTGGATGTTGCTATTGTGGAAGCCTGTGCCATTACCGAAGGCGGACATATCGTTCCCACAACCTCGGTGGGCAATGCCGCCGCTTTCGTGCAGTTGGCCGATACAGTCATTGTCGAACTTAATGTGGCGCAGCCGCTGGCACTGGAAGGAATGCATGATATTGTCACACCCGGCCTACCGCCCGTACAGGCCGTACTGCCGCTGGTTAATGTAGCCGATAGGATTGGTGTGCCGTATATTCCCTGCTCAATCGAGAAAATCGCCGGCATTGTCGTAAGTGACATTCCTGACGACGTTCGGCCCCTGGCTGCCGTTGATGCCGATGCCAAAGCCATGACCGGGCATCTTATCAAGTTTCTGCAGGCGGAAATTAAGGCCGGGAGAATGCCTGCAAACCTTCTGCCGCTGCAATCGGGGGTCGGCTCTGTTGCCAATGCCGTTATCACCGGACTGGTGGACTCGGATTTTTCCAACCTGACGGTGTACACCGAGGTAATCCAGGACGGTATGCTGGATTTAATTGATGCCGGCAAACTCACCTTTGCCTCCGGTACGGCGCTTACCCCGTCACCGCAGGGGTTACAGCGGTTTTATGCCAATCTTGACAGATACAAAGACAAGCTGGTTTTGCGGCCGCAGGAGATTTCCAACCATCCGGAAATCGCGCGCCGGTTGGGGATTATTGCCATGAATACCGCTATTGAATTTGACATCTATGGGCATGTCAACTCCACTCATGTCATGGGCAGTAAAATTATGAACGGCATCGGCGGTTCCGGTGACTTTGCCCGCAACGGTTATCTGACCTGCTTTTTCAGCAGCTCGGTAGCCAAGGACGGGGCAATATCCTGTATTGTGCCCATGTGCTCCCATATTGACCACACTGAGCACGATGTTGATGTATTCATTACCGAACAGGGGGTGGCCGACATACGCGGTCTCAGCCCCAAAGAGCGGGCCCGGAAAATCATCGGCAATTGCGCCCACCCGCGTTACCGTCCCCGGTTGCTTGACTATCTTGAACGGGCAGAGAAAGCTACCGGCGGAGCCCATACGCCGCACTTGTTAGCCGAGGCGCTGTCCTGGCACTGCCGTTTCCTGGAGACCGGAACCATGCAGTTCTAAATAAATGTAAAAAAATACTAAAAATTACAGATGATGCAAACTATTGACAGATATTGGAACGCTAATTATAATAAAAGTATAATTAAATATTGCCTCAAGGGGAGTAACCTTTACAGCAAAGTCGTCAGTGCGCGGTGCGTGGGCCCCGGCTTTGTTGGCAGTATACTGCTGTTGGTAAGACCTTGCCTTTTATTAAAAGGTAAGGTCTTTTTAATTTTTATGTAGAGAACAACCGGAAAGGAGGGCTTATGGACCGGCTGTTTGCAATCTGGACAGATCAAAAAGCCTATGAACAAAAGGCGATCTGGGGGGATATACTTGGACTGGCAAAAAATAACCGGCTATTTTGGCTTGCTGTGTATTATGATTGCCATTTTAGCCCAGGTAATTGCCAATACAGTTCCGAATTATCTGGGTATCCAACCATCTGACGCAATTATCCGCTGGGCAACCTATTTGTGGGCTTATGCCACCATTGTGACCGGATTTTATCTGAAACAAAAAAACGGACATATTTTCGAAATATGTCTGGGCTTGCTGGCTGGCGCTTTATGCCTGGTAGAATGGCTGATCATGCCGGTGACCGTGATCTATTTTTTCCGGGTTTTCACTAAGCTTAGCAAGATGAACGGTGGTTTGCCATTTTGATTGCCTGCATGATCACTTAAATAACAAGGAGGCTTACTTTCATGGAAAAGCAGTGGCACCAGTTGACCTCAACCGAGGTTTTAACTGCACTTAATTCAGACCTGGAGCGCGGTCTGTCCTCAGCCGAAGTGGCCAATCGTCTGGCGCAATATGGCTACAATGAATTGCGGGAAAAAGCCCGGGAGCCCCTGTGGAAAAAGTTTCTCAATCAGTTTAAGGATTTTCTGGTGTTAATTCTCCTGGTGGCCAGCGTCATTTCGCTGGCCGTTGGCGAAGTGGCCGATTCGCTGGTTATTATCGCCATCGTAGTGCTCAATGCCGCCCTGGGGGTATTTCAGGAGGCCAAAGCCGAAAAGGCTCTGGAAGCCTTAAAGGAGATGAGTGCTCCGACCTCGAAGGTTGTTCGCGACGGCGGGATTAGTACCATTCCGTCCCGGGAGCTGGTCCCCGGCGACATCATTCTCCTGGATGCCGGCGATTATATTCCCGCTGATGTGCGGATACTGGAGTCGTTTAACCTGAAGGCCCAGGAGGCCTCTTTAACCGGTGAATCGGTGCCGGTTGAGAAGGAATGTGCTGTGGTTGCAGCAGAAGCGCCCCTGGCAGAGCGCCATAACTTAGGTTTCATGAGTACTGTCGTAACTTACGGCCGCGGTAAGGCCGTCGCCGTCGGTACGGCCATGAATACCGAGATTGGCAAAATTGCCGCCATGCTGCAGACTGTCACCGAAGACAGCACCCCGCTGCAAAAAAAGCTGGCCGAGTTTGGCAAGGGACTTGGCGTTATCTGTCTGGCCGTTTGCGCCATTATTTTTGCCATGGGGCTGTGGAAAGGTTATCAGGACGGTGCGTTAACCTTTGATGAAGTGCAGATGATGCTGATGACCTCTATCAGTCTGGCCGTTGCCGCCATTCCCGAAGGCTTGCCCACAGTGGTGACCATTGTGCTGGCGCTGGGGATGCAGCGGATGGCCAGAAAAAATTCCATTATGAAAAAGCTTCACGCCGTGGAGACTTTGGGCAGTATCTCGGTAATTTGTTCTGATAAAACCGGAACACTTACCCAAAATCAAATGACGGTGGTTAAAGTTTTCACTCCTGGCAGGATGTATGCGGTAAGCGGCGAAGGCTACAATCCTGCAGGCCAATTTACCCATCAGGAACTGCCGGTAGAGGCAGCGGCCGAAACCGAGCTTGACTTGCTTTTGCGCAGTGCTGTCCTGTGCAATGACGCCCAGTTAAAAGCCGCTGCCGATAATAAAACCTGGTCGATTATCGGTGACCCCACAGAAGGGGCCTTGGTGGTGGCCGGCTACAAGGGCGGCTATACTCAATCCCAGCTGGCGGGGCAATTTCCCCGGCTGCAGGAAATTCCCTTTGATTCCGGCCGGAAGATGATGACCACCCTGCATCGATTTGACAGACAACTGCGCACCTTTACCAAAGGCGCTCCCGATGTCCTGTTAAGCCGTTGCACGGCCATTGCCACCGGCGGTTCGGTCCGCCCCTTGACCGAGGCAGAAAAGGCCGTCATCCAGGCGGCTAATAAAGAAATGGCTTCCAGCGCCCTGCGGGTACTGGCTGTAGCCTACCGCGACTTTGACAGCAAGCCGGATATGACTAATCCGGCCGACATTGAAACCCAGCTGGTATTTATCGGACTGCTGGGCATGATTGATCCACCCCGGCTGGAAGTCAGGGCAGCGGTTGAGCTGTGCAAAGGCGCCGGTATCCGGCCGGTGATGATTACCGGCGACCATCCCGATACTGCCTTTGCCATTGCCAAAGAACTCGGCATTGTAACAGGCTCAGCCCAGGTGCTTACCGGCAAAGACCTTGACGCCATGTCCCCGGAGGCTTTAAAACAGGCCGGGGAGACGACCGGCGTATTTGCCCGGGTATCCCCGGAGCATAAGGTTGCTATTGTCGAAGCGCTCCGCCAGAACAAACATATTGTCGCCATGACCGGCGACGGTGTGAATGATGCGCCTGCCTTGAAAAAGGCCGGCATCGGGGTGGCTATGGGCATAACCGGCACCGATGTTACCAAAGAAACCGCCGATATGGTAATATCTGACGATAACTTTGTCACCATTGTTGCGGCTGTGGAAGAAGGCCGGGTTATTTATACCAATATTAAAAAGTTTATCTACTTCCTGCTCTCCTGCAATGCTTCCGAAGTCCTGGTCATCTTTTTTGCCATTCTTTTCGGCTGGCCGCTCCCGTTGTTACCCATTCAGTTGTTATGGGTTAACCTGGTAACAGATGCCTTCCCGGCTTTGGCCCTGGGGGTTGAAAAGAAAGAACCCAATGTAATGCGCCTTAAGCCGCGTGACCCGGCTGAGCCGCTGCTTGGCGGCAAGCTGAAAACCCTGATTGTGGTGCAGAGCCTGGCTATTGCCGTCACGGTGTTAGTGTCCTTCCAGTACGCTTTGGCAAGCTATGGCGGTGACCTCACAGTGGCCCGGACCTTTGCCTTTATTACCCTAATTACCACCCAAATTACCTGCGCCTATGCGGCCCGTTCCGAATACTATTCCGCATTCTCACTGGGCTTTTTCAGCAACAAATTTTTAAACGGCGGCGTTGCGCTTTCCTTTGGCCTGCTGCTAGTGTCGGTTTACAGCCCCTTGCATCTGATATTTAAAACCATTGAGCCAGGCCTGCACGAATGGGGCTTTCTGCTGGCCGTGGCTGTCATCCCCTTCCTGATTACTGAGTCTGCCAAATGGCTGTTAAAATTGTCCGCCAAACCGGATCAGTCCATGGATGTAAGCAACTAACCACTGCCGTTTTATGCAGAAAGACCGGACGATTTCCTTAACAGGATTAGCGTCCGGTCTTTTACCTTTTCAGCCCAGCAGATTTTTGATTTCTTCAAAGAGATCATGCGTAATGTCGCCGGTGACCAGATGATCATTGACCTTGGCAATATACATTTCGGCACAATCGCCGCATTCGCCCAAACAGGGTTCTATCGATATCTCAGCCGTTTTAAATCCGGCCCGGCATTTTTCCACAAGCTCTTCCATACCTTCGTTTTTCAGGTTGTTTTCACAGAACTGCAGTACATTCATGACTTTGTCCTCCTTGGATTTTTTTCGAAGTTTAGTTTTGGCCTGATAACGGCAAACTATGTGCAGAGATTTAGTCAGGTTCTGTGACGAGAATCACACCGTCCTGTGACATTTGGCAGCGAAATGGAAAGAAAACCTGTAATATAATTGATTCAGGAGATAGAGCCGGAAGGAGATAATAAGCATGGCTGATTTTAATAAACAACAAATGATTGCCGAATTTAAAAAACAATTTGGTTTTGTGCCTCCCTGCAGTATGGGTGCAGGCGATTTGGGCGAAGATATGCAAAAAATCATCAGCGAATACCATCACATTATTTGGGGCGAGGGTGTTATTCCCCTGAAGTACCGTTACTTGATGGCACTGGCTACTGCCGTTTACGGCGATGATGATGTCCGCGCCAAGCTGGAACTGTTAAAAGCCCTGAATCATGGAGCTACCCGGGAAGAAGTTATTGAAGTGTTTCGGCAGCAAGTGTGGATGAAAGGTGCTCACACTATTGTCAAACTTAGCCCATTGATTAAATTTATGGATACCATCTATGAAAAAGCCCAGCATAACGGTGAACCGGGCAGTCACTAATTCCTGAGACTAACCTGCTTAATACTCTCAGTTTCTATAAGCGGGAGTTTGGGCGGCACCCCTGGTGAAACATATTATGAAAAAATAAAGGAGGTGGCAGCCATGCTGCCCAAAGGAGCAAACTTACAGAAAATCAGGGAAGGAAAACGGACCTATGCGATAACTCCCCATTTACCCGGCGGTTTTATCAAGCCGGAAGTCATGCAAAAGTATGTGGATGTTTCGAAAAAATATGGCGGAATCATGAAGTTGACTTCGGCCCAGCGCATTATGATTACCGGATTAAAGGCTGAAGATATTGAAGCCATCTGGGAAGATCTTGGTATGCAGCCGGCCCTGGGTTTTGCCAACTGCGTGCGCAGTGTTAAGATTTGCCCAGGCAATGCTTTCTGCAAGCGGGGTAAACAAGACAGTATTAAACTTGGCCTGGAACTTGATAAACGGTATATCAAAAAAGAAATGCCCAGCCGGATTAAATTGGGGGTGTCGGCCTGCCCTAACTCCTGTGCGGAGTCTTATGTCAAGGATGTCGGTGTCATTGGCACCGATGCAGGCTGGGATATCTATGTCGGCGGCAGCGCCGGGGCGCATCCCCGGCTGGCCGATAAGCTTATTGAAGGCCTCGATTATGATGATACTCTGCGGATTATCGATATAATTATGCGCTATTATCAAAAACATGCCGACATTGAGCGTATCGGACAATTTATTGACCGCATCGGCTGGGAAAAATTCAAGACCGATATTCTGGCAGAGTTCTATGGTGAAAAAAGCGCGGCTGTCGAGCCGAAGGTACCACAAACCGAGGCAGGAGAAAAGATTGTGCCCCTGCCTGGCGGGCTTACCGAAGGCAGCCTGGTATTTGGCGATGCCATTACTGCCGACAGTGTCATCAGCGATATTATCCGGGTTTATCCGCAAACCGTCCCGGTATTCCGCTCTTTCGGCATGGGCTGCCTGGGTTGTCCGTCTTCAGCCGGCGAACCTGTTACCCAGGCTGCGGAAATTCACGGCCTTAACCTAACAGAGCTATTGGCTGCTTTAAATAAGGTAGTCTGACAAGTCTAAAGACGTAGGATGAATTGCGCGAGATTTTTCGTCCAGCAAGGCGGAGGAGCCGCACATATCGGACATATGTAAGGTGACGACAACGAAGTTGGGCGGGAAATCTCGCGATAAGAACACTGCGGATTTGGGCTTGGCGGACTACTAGTCCCGGCTAACAAATAATAAGGGGATGATAGTATGAGCGCTTTTTTAGCACCCATCCATTACTGGTTGTATAACAAAATTCGCCATGTCATTGAACGGGAACAAAGGATTTTTGCCGAAGCCGACAGCCTGTGCGGCGCCACCGCTGAAGAGGCCCGTTCCCAGGCCTGGCAAAGCTACGGGGAACCACTGCCTGATGCCGACCTGCAGGAGTATATTGATCAAAGCAATATTCATGGCTGGCTGCAGCGGCAGATTAATATTGCGGAAAGCCGGGAGGCTGCTTTTGTCCAGGCGCTGGTTGATAATTGCGGTGACGCGGCCATTGATGTAGCGCGCAAGGCGTTCGGCGAACATGGCGCGCATTGCGCCCGGCACGCCGCCGCCCAGGGCAAGTACGAGACGGCTACCGCCCCTGGTATTTACAAAGCCATAAATGATTATTATCTAAATGGTATGCCTTGCGATCAGGCAGATGCTATTATTGAAAACGCCGCTGACAAGATGGTATGGGAAAGTGAGGTTTGCCTGCAGGAACCCAATTGGAAGCGGGCCGGGGCGGATGGCCAAACAATGAAAAAACTCTATAACGAATGGCTTACCACTTTTGTCAATACGCTTAATCCCGGATTTTCCTTTCGGCAAACGACTGACGCCAAGGCAGGCGGTACTGCTAATCGATACGAAATCGCCAGGATATAGGCTGTAAGAGCCGTAGTATGTAAACTACGGCTTTTCCCTATTTCCAAAACTGGCGGCTTATGCTATAATCTTGTCTTGTATTGTCAACATAATATCGCAGCAGGGGAGGATGATTAGATGTATAAAATAGTCGAAAAACGGCAGTTGGCACCACAGATTTACTTGATGGATGTGGAAGCACCCCGGGTGGCTAAATCAGCCAAACCAGGCCAGTTTATTATTGTAAAGACGGACGAGAAAGGTGAGAGGATTCCGCTTACCATTTGCGATTATGATACTGTTAAGGGAACGGTCACAATTGTATTCCAGACATTAGGTAAATCAACCCTGGAAATGGCTGATTACCAGGCTGGTGATTATTTTACCGATTTTGCCGGACCGCTGGGTGAGGCCTCTGAGTTTATTTTTGAGGAAATTGAGGCATTAAAACAGCAGAAAATTATTTTTGTTGCCGGTGGTGTGGGAACCGCCCCGGTTTATCCGCAGGTAAAATGGCTGCAGCAGCAGGGGGTTCAGGTTGACGTAATCATCGGGGCGCGCAACAGGGAAATGGTCATTTTGGAAGAAGAGCTGAAAGCTCTGGGCGCCAGGGTATATGTTACCACCGATGATGGCTCTTACAGCCGGAAGGGCCTGGTTACCGATGTGTTAAAAGAGCTTATTGACAATGGCACCCGGTATGACCATGTTATTGCCATTGGTCCAATGATTATGATGAAGTTTGTAGCCAAGCTGACCAAGGAGTATGCTATCAAGACAACTATCAGCTTGAATCCGATTATGGTTGACGGCACCGGCATGTGTGGCGCCTGCCGTGTTTCGGTAGGTGACGAGATCAAATTTGCCTGTGTTGACGGCCCGGAATTTGACGGCCATTTGGTCGACTTTGACGAAGCTATGCGTCGCCAGGCTATGTACAAAACTGAAGAAGGCCGGGAGATGCTGGCAATGGAAAAAGGCAGCCACACCGGCGGTTGTTGTGGAGGGCATAACTAATGAGCAAAGCAGCTAGAGTACCAGTACGTGAACAATGTCCCAAACAACGTGTTACCAATTTTGATGAAGTATGCCTGGGTTATTCGCTGGAGGAAGCCGTTGCGGAAGCCAACCGCTGCCTGAATTGCAAAAACGCCAAATGTGTTGGCGATTGCCCTGTAGCAATAAATATTCCGGAATTTGTCAGCCATGTTAAAAAAGGCGAAATTGCCGAAGCTGCCAAAGTGATTGCCCAGGCCAGTGCTCTGCCTGCTGTCTGCGGCCGCGTATGTCCGCAGGAAACCCAGTGTGAGGGCAAGTGTATTCTGGGAATTAAGGGTGAAGCTGTGGCCATTGGCAAACTGGAGCGGTTTGTGGCCGACTGGGCCCGGGAAAATCAGATAACGGCGGCGGAAGCGGCACCGAAAAACGGCAAGAAAGTAGCCGTAATCGGCAGTGGGCCTGCCGGACTGACCTGTGCCGGCGACTTGGCCCTTAAAGGCTATGAAGTCACCATCTTTGAAGCGCTGCACGAACCAGGCGGCGTATTGGTTTATGGTATCCCGGAATTCCGGCTGCCGAAAGAAACCGTGGTTAAAGCCGAGATCGAGAACCTCAAAAAACTGGGTGTTGCGATTGAGACTAACGTGGTTATTGGTAAAACCGTCACCATTGATGAACTATTGAATGAAGAAGGCTTTGATGCCGTATTTATTGGGTCAGGCGCCGGCTTGCCGAAGTTTATGGGAATTGCCGGTGAAAACGCCAACGGCGTATTCTCTGCCAATGAGTTTTTAACCCGCAACAATCTGATGAAGGCTTTTAAAGAAGAATATTCAACACCCATCAAGGTGGGTAAAAAAGTCGCTGTAGTTGGCGGTGGCAACGTAGCTATGGATGCAGCCAGAACAGCCGCCCGCCTGGGCGCGGAAACTCACATTGTTTATCGCCGGTCGGAAGCCGAACTGCCTGCACGGGTTGAGGAAGTGCATCATGCCAAAGAAGAAGGCGTAATTTTTGATGTGCTGACCAATCCGACAGAGATTCTGGTGGATGAAAAAGGCTGGGTAACCGGTCTGAAGTGCGTTAAAATGGAACTGGGTGAACCGGATGCCGGCGGCCGGAGAAAACCGGTGGTTGTAGCTGACTCCGAGTTTGTTATGGAAGTGGATACGGTCATCATGTCTCTCGGAACTTCGCCTAATCCGCTCATTTCCTCGACCACCCAGGGACTGGAAATCAATAAATGGCAATGCATTGTCGCCGATGAGGAAACCGGTTTAACCAGCCGCGAACGTGTTTACGCCGGCGGTGATGCCGTTACCGGCGCAGCCACAGTCATTCTGGCCATGGGCGCAGGCAAAAAAGCCGCAGCCGCCATTGATGAAATGCTTATGTCTTCGAAATAACATGTCAATATAGCAAGAACCGCCCCATGCCGGCAGGCAGAGGGCGGTTTTTATATTTAGACTCACAGTGTATACAGGAGGTACAAGCCTGCTAAAATCAGCGGCTGATGTACAAGATAAACCGGCAGCGAATGGCGGCCCAGCCAGCATAGCCAGTGCACCGGGCGGTACAAAGCGGCCTCAGGCCACAGCGGCTGTTTTGCCGGATATAAGAGTTTGCCTGCTGCCAGGCCATAGAGGACTATGCCCAGCCAGGGGAATATGGGGTAATAATCAAGCGAGGCAAAGCCGGGAGGCGTGATGCCCAAAGGGATAAACCAGGGCAGTGGCAGTGTCAGGGTAATGGCTAGTTTTCCTGCTATGATGCAGACTGTTCCGGCCACTGCCAGTGTCAGGGCGCTATACTGTTTCAGCCAGGGGGCCAGCAGCATGGCGCTGCCCAGCAGGTGCAAAATGCCAAACCGGATATATTCTGCCGGCTGGAGAAGGTAGGTGACTGCCGTAATAATCAGGCCGGTGCCCAGTACTTTGAGTCCGCGCTGCAGTGAATTACGGCTAAGCGTACAGCTTATTCCCGATACCAGCATAAACAGTACTGCCGCAGCTTTGCCCTGGTAATACCAAAACCCATTCAGATAATCAACCGGCCAGTGGTAAAAATAGGCCAGGTCAAACACGATATGAAAAATGATCATTAGCAGAATAGCGATTCCACGCAGCAAATCTATTTCGGCCAGTCGGGCGGTTGGCTGGGGCAAGACGGGTGGCCTCCTTATGGCAGGAAACGGAGTTTCCCGGCGATGCTTTGTCATTACTTTAACAATAAAATACAATTCGCATTACGTCAAGTGACCCTGTTTCAGCACTATATTAATTTCACAAATCCGGTAACTTTTTGTGCTATTTGTGACACAATATAATAAATAATAGTAATGCTGTTAGCAGGAATACCCTTCGGCAAAGGGAATTATAGTAGCAGATGGAGGCTCTGGCCCACCTATATGGGTCAGAGCTTATTGACGGCAGGAGACGAACGCATGAAAGAAATCTATATAATTTTATTCTCAGTCCTGCTGGGGGCTGTTGGGCAGATTGCCTTTAAATACGGCGCCACCCATATTCCTGAAACAGGTTCGCTTACGGAAAAAATCATAGCTGCCTGGCCGATTATCGGTGGTCTGTTTCTCTATGGCCTAAGTACCCTGTTCTGGATTTATGCCTTGCGCACTGTCGAGCTAAGCTACGCTTATCCGCTGATTAGCCTGGGCTATGTACTGGTGTTTGTCGCCTCTTATTTTCTGTTTCAGGAATCGATCAGTCCTCTCCGGCTGGGTGGTTTGGTATTAATTATCAGTGGTATTGTCCTCGTTGCTAAGTCATAGCAGTAAGTGCTAAATTAACCGAATCTTAACATTTTTTTACAGTTAGTTAACAAAAGGCGCGGTTATGTGCTATAATCAGTTTGAATTCGACAATTTTTAAGGAGGCTATTATGGGATTTGGCTTAAAGCCCCGTGAAGAAAAGTTTTATGGCTATTTATTAGAAAACACGCAACTAATCCGGGATGCGGCCGATGTGTTACAAGAAGCGATAAACCGGGATGGTGACTTATCCGAATTAATGGTTCGGATTGACGAGCTGGAAAAAAAAGCTGACGTCAATACGGCCAAAATTGTCGGTTTATTACACAAAACCTTTATTACGCCGCTTGACCGTGAAGACATCTACAGTATTGCTCACAAGCTTGATGATGTCATTGACTGTATTCAGGGTACCATTGAACGTATGGAGTTATATAATGCCGGTACCGCATCCGATGGAGCCAGGGAACTTGCTGTGCTTGTAGGCAAAAGTGTCAAACAGATTGACAAGGCGTTTACCCATTTACCTGAGATAAAAAAACAAAAAGAGAAGCTGGAAGAGCGCTGTGCCCGGATTATTGAATATGAAGCTATGGGTGACAGGCTGTACCGTCAGGAAATGGCTAAATTGTTCAGAGAATGCAAGGATCCGATTGAAATTATTAAATGGAAAGAAATTTTGCTGCATTTGGAAGAAACCTTGGATATCAGTGAGGATATTGCGAATTTGCTAAAGGGAGTCATCGTAAAATATGCCTGATCTGACGTTGCTCTATGTTGTGGTATTTCTTGCGCTGGCATTTGATTACATCAATGGCTTTCATGATACCGCCAATGCCATTGCCACTTCGGTATCTACCCGCGCTTTGGAACCACAGTATGCCGTTATGCTGGCGGCGGTGCTAAACTTTGCCGGGGCACTCTACAGCACAGGTGTGGCGAAGACTATTGGCGGCGATCTTGTAAAATCGGCATCCTTAGTCAGTCAGCCTGTAATCATATCGGCGTTGATTGGTGCCATTGTCTGGAATCTGATTACCTGGTGGCTGGGTATTCCCAGCAGTTCCTCGCACGCACTTGTCGGCGGCGTTTTGGGAGCCGTGGTAGTCGGTGCAGGCTTTGAGGCCATTAACTTTATCGGGGTTGAAAGGATTTTCCTGTCCCTGGTGCTGTCACCGCTCATTGCCATGGCTGGCGGCTATATCATTATGATTGCCCTGCTGTGGATGTTTGGCAGACAGGAGCCGGGGAAGTTAAATTCAGGCTTTAAGAAGATGCAGTTGTTGTCTGCCAGCATGATGTCGTTTTCGCATGGTTCGAATGATGCGCAAAAGGCTATGGGCATTATTACCCTGGCGCTGTTAAGCTCAGGGCAGATAGCGACACTGGAAGTGCCCTTTTGGGTAAAACTGTCCTGTGCCATGGCAATGGCTTTAGGTACGGCAGCCGGCGGCTGGAAAATCATCAAAACTATGGGCGGGAAAATTTTTAAGCTTGAGCCTATTAGCGGCTTTGCTGCTGATTTGAATTCATCACTTGTTATTTTTGCGGCTACCAATCTTCACCTGCCTGTCAGCACTACCCATGTGGTATCAGGCTCAATTATGGGAGTGGGTTCTTCCAAACGGATTTCCGCTGTGCGCTGGGGTGTGGCTCAGCAAATGTTATTTGCCTGGGTATTGACCATTCCTTTTAGTGCCGTCACCAGTGCTCTGATGTATAAAGTACTAAAACTATTTATGTAGCAATAATATGAATATATAGGCTTTTACGATGGCAGCTCAAGGCGCAAGCACAGGGCTGCTTTTCTTTTAATCTGACAGAACATAAGTTCTGTGAGCCACTGAGGTCTTATAAAACAAAAGGTGCCGGTACGGGGCGGCGCGGGCGGTTGTAAGGACCGCAGCCGGCAATTCTTGCTTATCACCTTGCTATTCATTTATCAACTCAATTATAATAGTAATAATATCTTGCCGTGTTTTTCATGATATTTCAGGGACAGGGGGCAGGTACTGCTCCTGACTGTAATAATAAGGAGGTATGTGTTTTGAGCACCGTTCGCCGTATATTTGTTGAAAAGAAACCGGGTTTTGCCGTAGAAGCGGAAGGCGTCTATTCTGATTTGAAACACCATCTGGGGATAACCGGTTTGACCGGAGTGCGTATTCTGCATCGCTATGATATCAGCGGGATAAGCGACTCTGAATTTGAATCGTCACTTTATACCATATTCTCCGAACCGCCGGTGGATTTTCTCTACCGGGAAGAAATGCCTGTTCCTGCCGGGGTCAGGGTGTTGGCTATGGAATATTTGCCAGGTCAATACGACCAGCGTGCCGATTGGGCCGCCCAGTCGGTGCAAATTCTCACGCAAAAGGAACGTCCCGACATTCGTACTGCCAAAGTACTGGTATTGGAAGGGGAACTTTCCGACGCTGAGCTTGCTAAAATCAAGGATTACTGTATTAACCCCATCGAAGCCCGGGAAGCACTGCTGGAGAAACCGGCAACTCTGGGGCTGCCAACCGAGACGCCGCCCGATGTTGCGGTACTCAACGGGTTTACCGGGTTGTCACAGGCGGAACTGGTCCGGTTTTTAGCTAAGCGGGGTCTGGCGATGAGCCTGGAGGATTTGGCTTTCTGCCAGGCTTATTTCCGCGATACGGAAAAGCGTGAGCCAACGATTACGGAAATAAAAGTTATTGATACCTATTGGTCTGATCATTGCCGGCATACCACCTTCCACACCAGGATTGAAGCGGTGGAAATTGAAGACGGGCGGTTCAGCCGTCCGGTGGCTGCCGCCTGGCAGGGGTACCGGCAAGCCCGGCAGTATATATATGGTGACAAGGCAGAGGGGCGTGATATCAATCTTATGGATATTGCCACCACTGCCATGAAAGAGCTAAAGAAGCAGGGGCAGCTTGCCGATTTGGACGAATCCGAGGAAATTAACGCCTGCAGCATTGTGGTACAAGCCGATGTTGACGGCAGGACTGAGGACTGGCTGGTTATGTTCAAAAACGAAACCCATAACCACCCGACAGAAATCGAACCCTTTGGCGGAGCGGCTACCTGTCTGGGCGGCTGCATCCGTGACCCGCTGTCAGGCCGTTCATATGTGTATCAGGCCATGCGTGTTACCGGCAGCGGTGACCCTCGTGTCCCGCTGGCTTCTACCTTGCCTGGCAAATTACCGCAGCGCAGGATTACTACCGGCGCCGCGGCCGGTTACAGCTCGTACGGTAACCAGATTGGTCTGGCAACAGGTCAGGTGGCTGAAATCTATGATCCCGGCTATATTGCCAAACGCCTGGAGATTGGCGCTGTTATGGCGGCCGCACCGAAAGAGAATGTCGTCAGGACAGTGCCGGCGGCCGGGGATGTTGTCATTTTGGTCGGCGGACGGACCGGACGCGACGGCTGCGGCGGTGCGACAGGCTCCTCTAAGGCCCATACGGAAGAATCGCTGGAGAATTGCGGTGCCGAGGTACAAAAAGGCAATCCGCCGACAGAACGGAAAATTCAGCGGCTGTTTCGCCAGCCGGCAGTCAGCACCATGATTAAACGCTGCAACGATTTTGGCGCCGGCGGCGTTTCGGTAGCCATTGGTGAATTGACAGATGGTGTAATTATTACCTTAGATGCTGTTCCCAAAAAATACGAAGGTCTTGATGGCACCGAGCTGGCTATCTCCGAATCACAGGAGCGGATGGCGGTAGTTGTTGCCGCAGCCGATGCCCAAAGGTTCATCGATTATGCAGATCAGGAAAATCTGGAAGCTACGCTTGTGGCAAAAGTGTCTGACGATCAGCGCCTGACGATGCTGTGGCGCGGCAAGCCGATCGTGAGCCTCAGCCGCGAGTTTTTGAATACCAATGGTGTGAAACAACATACTGCCGTACGGGTGACGGCGCCGGCGGCCGAAAGTTATTTTGCCGGACAGCCGGCGATTAGCGCTGCCGCAGCCGGCAAAGCGGCCTGGCTGAGCATGTTGCAGAATATTAATGTGGCAAGTCAAAAGGGACTTGTCGAACGCTTTGACAGCAGTATTGGCGCCGGCACGGTGCTGATGCCGTTCGGCGGCAAATATCAGGATACTCCCAGTGAAGGTATGGTTGCCAAACTGCCGGTGCTGTCAGGCGACACGACAACCGGCACCATCATGACCTATGGGTTTAATCCCGGCTTGTCGACCTGGAGCCCCTTCCATGGAGCTGTTTACGCAATTGTGGAAGCGGTAGCCAAGGTGGTGGCCGTAGGCGGCAATTTCCGTAATATTCGCCTGACCCTGCAGGAATATTTCGAGAAGCTGGGTAAGGATCAGGTAAAATGGGGCAAGCCCTTCAGTGCGTTATTAGGCGCTTTTTACGCCCAGCAGCAATTGGGTATCCCGGCCATTGGCGGCAAGGACAGTATGTCCGGCTCCTTTAACGAGCTCACGGTGCCGCCAACCCTGGTAGCCTTTGCGGTAACAACGGTTGATGTTGGCAAGGTAATCTCCCAGGAGTTTAAACAGGCCGGCAGCCAGGTGGTACTCATCCGCTCGCAGCGCGGGCAGGACGAATTGCCTGACTTTGCCGCCTTGACCCTGGCCTATGACCGGGTGCATCAACTTATCCAGGCAGACCGGGTTTTGGCGGCTCACACCGTTAAAATCGGCGGTCTGGCCGAAGCGGTCACCAAGATGTCCTTTGGCAACCGCCTCGGTGTTGACCTTATGGCTGCGGTCAAACCAGACATGCTGTTTGCTCCCGATTATGGTTCGCTCATCCTTGAATTACCGGCTGAGACAGAGCTGGAACAAGCGCTTGGCGGTATTCCTTATGAGCTTATTGGCCGGACAACCTCGCGGCCGGTTATTAGCTGGAACGACCTGGAGCTTACTGTGGAAGAAGCCCTGGAGGCTTGGCAGGAACCCCTGGAAACCGTCTTTCCTACCTGTCCGGGTGCGATTGGCGGACAACCGCAGGCCTTTACCGCCTATACCCGGCGCAGCAGCCGCCGGCCGGCGGTCAGTGTGGCCAGACCCCGGGTGCTTATTCCGGTATTTCCCGGCACAAACTGTGAATATGATACCGCCAAGGCCTTTGAACAAGCCGGAGCGGTTGCTCAAACCCTGGTAATCCGCAATCTGACCTCCGCGCATATTGAAGAATCTATCACGGCTTTGTCCCGGGAAATTGCCGCAGCGCAGATTGTTATGCTGCCAGGCGGCTTCAGTGCCGGCGACGAGCCTGACGGTTCAGGCAAATTTATTGCTACCATGTTCCGCAATCCCCGGGTAAAAGAGGCTGTTACCGAGCTGTTGCAGCACCGCGACGGCCTGATGCTGGGCATCTGCAACGGCTTCCAGGCATTAATCAAGCTCGGGCTGGTTCCTTATGGCGAAATCCGTAATTTGGCCGAAACTAGTCCGACCCTGACTTTTAATAAAATTGGCCGCCATATCTCGTGTATGGTCAATACCAAGGTGGTTTCCACTTTGTCACCCTGGCTGAGCTGTGTTGAGGCCGGTGAAGTATTTACCATTCCGGCTTCCCATGGGGAGGGGCGTTTTTACGCCACCGCCGAGGAGATTGAGCAGCTAGCCAAGGGCGGCCAGATTGCCACCCAGTATGTCGATTTTGCGGGACAGCCCACCTATGATGTCCGGTTTAATCCTAACGGTTCGTTTCACGCCATCGAAGCCATTACCAGTCCGGATGGGCGGGTACTGGGGAAAATGGGGCACTCCGAACGTATCGGCCGGCATGTTGCGGCCAATATACCGGGCAATAAAGACCAGCAGCTATTTTACGCCGGTGTGCGATATTTTAAATAAAGAGAAAATAAGCAGGAAAACTTCTTACTGTTGACTAATTATTATTTACAATAATTGTCGGACGGAGGGAGAATGTGTCGACTGCAAAACGCTGCCAGTTGGTTGTTAGTGTACTGTTGTTGCTCATCATCCCGGCAGTATCAGGCTGTTTTGGCCAGCAGACGTATAAGATCGGCTTTGTCGGCGGGTTGACCGGCCGCTATTCTGATCTTGGTGTTGCCGGACGCAATGGGGTTACTTTGGCTGTTGAGGAAATCAACAAGGCCGGCGGTATTCACGGCAGGCCGGTTGAGCTTATTGTCAGAGATGATAAAAACGATCCTGCCGTTGTCCGGGCTGTTGATGAAGAGCTGATTAACGCCGGTGTACGCATTCTTATCGGGCATATGACCAGTGCTGCGGCAGTGGCTTCCCTGCCGGTCAGCGCCAGCGGCAAGGCGCTTATCGTTACGCCTACCGCTACGGCGGATAGCCTGAGGGGCAATGACGACATGCTGATTACCATTATGTCACCCCTTAAGCTTATGGCCCAGGTGCAGGCGGCCTATGCCGTACAGGAACTGGGGCTTAAGCGGCTGGTTATCATCGGTGACAGCTCCAATCCCGAATATGCCCGGAACTGGGCAGAGGTGTTTACCGCTTATTTTGAAAGCTTTGGCGGTAAGGTTGTTGCGACACTGCCTTTTGCTTCAGGCAGCGGTGTCGAGTACGAAAGCTTAGCGCAAGCGGCGGCAGGCTACCGGCCGGAGGGGATTCTCCTGGTGGCCGGTGCGGTTGATGCCGCAGTAATGAGTCAATGGCTCAGAAAAGGGCAGCCTGCCGTACCCATATTTTCCAGCAGCTGGGCTATGACCAATGATTTTATTCATCACGGCGGTCAGGCTGTGGAAGGGATTGTATTCAGCAGTACCTATAGTCCTGACAATCATAACCCGGCTTATATCCGGTTTGCCAGCAAATACCGGGAGCGGTTTGGCAGCTGGCCAAACTATGCCGCTGCTCATAGCTATGAAGCGGCGCAGCTGGTATTAACAGGAATAAATAAGGCAGGCAATGATCAGGCGCTTGCTGTTAAACAGGCTATTATCGGTCAGCAGCAATTTTCGGGATTATGGGATGACTACCTGATTAATGCTGCCGGCGATGCCAGTCGTGTCTGCCGGTTAGTAATTGTAAAAAATGGTCAGTTTGTCACATTGGACAAAAAGTGAGTCGGTGGCATATGAGCAAAATTACAGGCAGTCTCAAAGGGGTTATGACCTTTAACTTCATAGTCGCGGTAGCTCTGCCTATTCTGGTAATTAGTATTATTACCGTTACACTTCTGTCCAGAAGTATGGGAGAGCAGGTAGTCCGGCATAATATCCATTTGGCGCGCAGTTTGATTGCCAGTACCGAGGATTTTCTGGCAACAGCCGGCATGGTAATGCAGGAAGCGGCGCTTATGCTGGAGACAGGCGGGCTTGATAACCGTCAAAGGCAATATTATCTGGATACCCTGGTCGCCAGTCACAACTATTTTGAGACTGTGTATGTGCTCAATGCCAAAGGACAGTCTGTGATGGTTGCACCTTATCATGCCAGCTATGCAACCCTGGATATGTCAAGACAACCGTTTTTTCAGATTACCCAGCAAGCTGATTCCACGTATTGGTCGGCTACCTTTATCTCCCAGCATACAGGCCAGCCGACTCTGACGGTGACTAAGCCGATGGCTGACGGCATGCTTGTGGGCTATGTCAATCTAAGCAAATTAAATGAAATTGTGGCCAAAAATGATACTAATACCAAGGGCAGCTGGGCGGCCATTCTTGATCATGAGGGCACTTTTATTGGACACTCTGACCAGAGTCAGGTATACCAGCGCAGCAATATTGGTGACAGGGAGATTATTCATGATGCATTAGCCTGTGAGGACGGTACAATCCATGTCAAATACGGACAGCAGGAATATCTCCTTACGGCAGGAATGGTGAAGCCGACGGGCTGGCCGCTGATTGTGATCCAGCAGACCGAGGTTGCCTTTGCACCGGTGCACAGAACCCGGAACATCTTTGTCATTGGCGCTGCTTTGGCCCTGGTGCTGGCAGGCATTATTGCCATGTTCAATTTGAAAAAAATCTTTAAACCGCTCAATGAATTCACTGCCGAAGCCAGGCAGGTAGCTTCAGGCAATTACAATTTGCCGTTTAAGGCTTATGAATATACCGAGTTTACTGCTCTGTCAGAACATTTTCATGCGATGACCGAGGCCGTGCGCCGGCGCGAAGCTGAATTGACCAAATATGCGCAGACGCTGGAACGGAGCAACCGGGAACTGGATCAGTTTGCCTATGTTGTTTCCCATGACCTCAAGGCGCCGCTGCGAGCTATTGATAATTTGTCACAATGGATTGCAGAAGACCTTGCCGGCACCTTGGATGCCGATATCCGGCACAAGCTGGAGCTTTTGCGCGGACGGGTACAGCGCATGGCTAATTTGATTGAAGATATCCTGGAATATTCCCGTATCGGCAGGGTTAAGACAGGCGTCGAGCCGGTTAATATTCAGCACTTGCTGGCCGAAGTGATCGAAGACTTAGCGCTGCCTGACGGCTTTCACATTTTGATCGGGCCGGATATGCCGGTAATTAAGACCGAACGGATTCGGCTTAAGCAGGTGTTTGTCAATCTCATCGGTAATGCCGTTAACCATCATAACAGGCCGGATGGCCAGATACTTGTAACTGTTGCCAGGACAGACGGCGGTTTTGCCTTTAGTGTGGCTGATAACGGGCCTGGCATTGCTCCGGAATATCACCGCAAAATTTTTGAGATGTTTCAAACCCTGCAGCCGTGCGCTACTTTGAAAAATACCGGCATAGGTTTGGCTTTGGTTAAAAAGATTGTTGAGAACCAGGGGGGCCAGATTGAGTTACTATCGGCGGCAGGTCAGGGGGCGAAGTTTATCTTTACGTGGCCGGAACGGTTAAAGGAGGAATAGTGGTTATGTACAATGTTGCTCATATTGGCGTAGTCGTCAAAGATGCCGACAAATCACTGGAATTCTATACAACGGTACTGGGCTGTACCCGGGAGGAAAGCTACCAGGATGAGCGTATCCGCCTGGAGTTTATTAAGGCAGGCCAGCAGACCATCGAACTTATTCAGTACAAAGAGGATGCTGCCGGTGAGCGCGGGCCGGGAATTGTTGATCATATTGCCTTCCTGGTCAACGATCTGGAGGTTGAGCTTGCTAAATTGCGGCAGCAGCAGGTCAGGCTGCTGCTCGATCAGCCCAAAATATTGGGCAATAAAAAGCTGATGTTTTTTAGCGGCCCTGACGGAGAACGCCTGGAGTTTATCCAAAAGTTATAAAGCACTGAAACTCGGCTTGGAGGATGACGGCACCCTATAGTACGCGCTGCAAACAAAACAAGGACGGTTCTTGACTGGCAGACAAGCTGCAGCGGTAAGAACTGTCCTTATATCTATGGCTTACGGCGCATTAGCCTAAGCCTATGCCGGGAGGATGCTTGGGGGCATTTTCCCCCAGCGGGCATTTCTCCAGGCCGCACTCATCACTGAAATCACATTCGATTTCAGCCACCTGATAATGGGGAACCGCCTCGCCGGGAATACGGGTTTCCCGGTAAATCGCAATAATGGTATGGCGTTTCTCCAGATAAGGGCAATCGCCGGACAGCAAGGTGGGTGCGCGTTTAGTCATATCTTCACCTCTTTCTTAAGTATAGTACTTGCCTGCGTCTGCTATATTTTTTACCTGAGGAATATATAGCAGCATGTTGACGGCTTTCTTCGTGGATACTATATATGTTGCGTGGAAGCAGTGACTGGAATATAATAAAATGCGTTAACAATTACTCAGCCTATGTTGACAAAACAGATCAGGTTGATCATAAATAGGGGGAATTCGTATCAACTTCCAGAAGATCACTTTGGCGCAAAAGCCTTTTTTTGATAAATGCTTTACGCAGCGCCGTTATGAGAACGCTCATTTTAATTTTACCAATTTATTTATGTGGCGCAACATCTATTCGATTAGGTGGGCAGAGCAGGACGGGTATCTGATTCTTCAAGCTGAATATGACAATCACCGGTTTATGCTTCAGCCAATGGGTCCTGACCAGGGCGTGGAAGCTGTGCTGGAAAAAATGGCTGCCTACTGTGCGGCAGAGAACCGGCCCTTTGTCCTGCGGGGCGTCGAAAAGTTTATGGTCGACATTATTGAGAAATGGCGGCCCGGACAGTTTACGCTTACCAGTGAACGTGACAATTTCGACTATGTTTATAATAGCAAGGATTTGATTGAATTAAAAGGCCGCAAATACCATGGCAAGAAAAATCATATCAACAGCTTTTACCGCAATTACAGTAACTACCAGTATTTTCCTCTTACTGCAGAATGGGCGCCCAAATGTATTGAGAGTGAAATGGAATGGTGCAAGAAAAAAGGCTGTGACGAGGATGCTCATTTGCGCGGTGAGCGGGATGCTGTTATTGAGGTGCTTACCCATTGGGATGAGCTTAAGCTGACCGGTGGCCTGCTGCTTATCAGCGGCAAAGTCGAGGCCTTTACCTTTGGTGAGCAGCTTAACAGCGATACTGCGGTTATCCATGTGGAAAAGGCAAATCCCGATATTCGCGGTGTTTATCCGGTTATCAACCAGAAGTTCTGCGCAACTGCCTGGCAGCACCTTAGCTTGATTAACCGGGAAGAAGATATGGGCATCGAAGGCTTGCGCAAGGCCAAAGAATCCTATTATCCGGTAAAAATGACTGAGAAATTCAATATTGTATTTTAAAAAAAGCCTAAAAACTTATACTTTTTGCCTTGGTGTGGTATAATTCTTTCAAGGTAAAGCCTATATTTTTTAGCTGTGAGGAGAAGGACAGGCAAGATGGAAATTAAATCAATTAAAAAACTAAAACTCTATGGATTTAATAATCTCACCAAATCGCTCAGCTTTAATATGTACGACATCTGCTATGCGAAGACTCCCCAGCATCGTCATTCCTACATCGAGTATATTGATGAAGAATATAGCGCCGAGCGTTTGACCAATATTCTCACCGAAGTAGCTAATATGATTGGCGCTAACATCTTGAATATTGCCAAACAGGACTACGACCCGCAAGGGGCCAGTGTCACCATGCTGATTTCCGAGGAAGCCGTCCACCAGCCTGGGGCCATTTTTACCAGTGAGGAATGCGGGGAGTGCGAGCTCAATGAACCCATGCCTGATGCGGTGGTCTGCCATTTGGACAAAAGCCATATTACCGTCCACACCTATCCGGAAAGCCATCCGGACGAAGGTATCAGTACTTTCCGTGCCGACATTGACGTATCGACCTGTGGTCATATTTCACCACTTAAGGCCCTGAACTTCCTCATTAATACCTTTCGCCCGGACATCGCCGTTATGGATTACCGGGTGCGCGGTTTTACCCGGGATGTTAACGGTAAAAAGTTTTTTATCGACCATAAGATCAACTCGATTCAAAACTATATTTCCGGCGACAATCGCGACATGTACCAGATGATTGATGTGAATGTATATCAGGAAAACATTTTTCACACCAAGATGCTTTTGAAAGAATTTGATTTGGATAACTATTTATTCGGTACCGCCAAAAAAGAATTGCAGGCCGGCGAGAAAAAGAAAATCAAGCAGCGCCTGAAAAAAGAAATGGCCGAAATTTTTTACGGAAAAAATATTCCTAAAGTTCATTTAAAGATGTAACATGAAAATCCCCCATTTGGGGGATTTTATTTTTATGAAACTATTGTTGCAGCCGCTGCCTGTGCGGATCTTTCACTGGATTATGTTTTTCGCCGTAATGTATTTGGTAATAACCGGCCTATACCTGCATGAGCCTTGGCCCGGCCTGAAGTATGGAGTAGTGCGCAAGACCCATACCCTTGCCGGGATTATCCTTATGCTGAATTTGTTTGGTCAAAGCTGCTATTACCTGTTTACCGGCAGGTACACGGAAATATTGTTTATGTCGCGTGACTTTCCCAATCTGCGCAGCTTTTTTCGCTACGCCCTGTTTATCACTGAAAACCACCCCAATTACGGTCGTTATAATCCCGGGCAAAAGGCATTATTTACCATTTGGGGTCTGGTCATTTTTCTTGCCGGCCTGGCGGCACTGCCTTTCTTTTTTCCCGGGCAGGAGTCCTGGCTCAGCAGACCGTTTGGCGGCCTTACCGGCATCCGGATTTTCTACTATCTGATAACCATGTTTTTTTTGGCCACCATGCCGCTGCATGTGATGCTGGCCTTAACCGAAGACCCGGCCAGGCTGCAAGCCATGTTCTCCGGCTATGCGGACAAAGAACCAAAGCCGAAAACCAAGGGAAAATAGCCTTATTCGGCAGCCGCACTCCATACCGGCCGGGGATAATGACCTTGGTCCCGGCAAGGGTTTTCCGGTGTTTTGGCCAAAGACGACAATACCTGCCTCCCGGCATCCATGCCCTGAGCTCCGATTAACAGCAGCAGGTCGCCGGGCAGGGCATGCCCTAGCGCCAGTCTGATGGCGCCGGACAGGGTGCCGGTGTATGTATAATCGGTCTTAAGGGTATTCAGGGTTGTCAGGAAGGCCAGCTTTTCTTCAGCGGTAACGCTATCTGCCGGTCCAACCTGTTCATTACTGGCTGTAATAATTAATTCAAAAGGCAGTTTGCGGCGCTGGCCGGTTAGTGCCGCCGCATTAGCGGCATTAATGGCGGTGCCGCGCTGACCGCGAATGGCATTGACAACAATCAGGCGGTTATAACGAAAAGAGGCCAGTGCGGCAAATACGGCATCAATACTGCCGGGGTTGAGGGCGGTATCATCTACAATCGTAAGCCCCTCTAAGTGGAAAATATTCATTCGCCGTTCAACACTCCGGAAATCAGCCAGCGCTGCCCCAATTGTCTCAGGTGCTAAGCCGTGGACCAGGGCTGCAATACAGGCCAGCAAAGCATTTTCGACATTATGCCGTCCGGGCAGAGCCAGGGTCATAGGATAACGGCCGGCAGGGAGCATTTGACCGTTACCGGCCGCAAGAGGCCTGTTTACCGTTACTGTGAAGGCGCTGCCGTAAGTGGTCAGGTGGGTAATGCTGGCCGTAATGTCGGCCGGACTGTCGATGGCAGCCGTAATTAGTTTGCCGGAAAAGCGGCCGGCAATGGCTTGGCAGTAAGGATCAGCGATGTTGACGATGAGCGGCGTACCAGTGCCAAGCAAGTCCAAAAACTTGGCTTTGGCTTCAAGATAGCTGGCAAAACTGCCATGAAAGTCCAGATGATCAGCACACAGGTTGGTCAATATACCTGCTGAAAAGCGGACATTGGCCACCCGGTGCATATCGATCCCCTGGGCCGATACTTCCATCGCCGCATGGGTTACTTTGTTTTTAAGCATTTGTGCCAGGTAATGCTGAACACTGACTGCGTCGGGGGTTGTCAGTGTGCTGGGAAAAGAGTTTGTCCCGGTGTTGACCCGGATAGTACCAATGAGACCTGTAGTAAGGCCTGCCTGGGTGAAGATATGTTCCAGCATACAGGCGATGGTAGTTTTGCCGTTAGAGCCGGTTATGCCTACCAAGTGTAATTTATCTGACGGGTTACCGTAAAAAAGGGCTGCCAGCCGGGCCAGTGCCAATCTGGCATCCGGGACAGTAATTACGGGAAGTGTCAGTGGCGGCAGCCGGGCGGGTGAATCGCTCACAATAACCAGTGCCCCCCGGGCAGCCGCTGCTGCGGCAAAGGCATTGCCATCGGTGGTGCGGCCGACAATTGCCACAAAAATATAGCCTGGGCGTACCTTATCCGAGTGGCAGGTAATGCCGGTGGCTTGCGTGATCCATTCGGCACAGGTTTGCATACCATTTCCTCCTTATCAGTAAAATATGCTACTCCAAGGTATTCACATTACCGGCAGGAGGTGAATTCTGATTAAAAAAAAATTTATGCTTTGGCTATTGCTGGCCGGCAGCCTGGCAGTTAACGCCGGTTGCGGGTTGAATGCCCCGGCGCCTAAGCCACAGGCCCCTTTGGTAGCTGATCAGGTGACGATAGAAGGGCAGCAGGTGGGCGGCATGTCGGCTGAAGCCGCCGGCAAGGTACTTACCACCCTGGCTAAAGCCAAAGATGTGCCTGCGGTCAACGCCGGGTTTGATGCAGTCAGTGGCGAAATTTTTCCCGAGCGTCCGGGACAGCGGCTTAATGTGGCCGACACCTTACAGGCCCTGCTGGCCGCACCGGCCGGCAGCAAGGTTACGCCGGTGTATCAGCCGTTTTTGCCTGATATCACGGCAGCGGTGCTGGCCAAAAGCTGGCAGCTGGGTACTTATACCACCCCGGTTCTGGACAAAAGTGCCGGCCGTTTGGTCAATCTTCGTCTGACAGGCAAATTAATTAATAATCAAATCATTGCAGCCGGCGAGGAGTTTTCCTTCAATGCGGCAACCGGGGAGCCCACTGCCGAACGGGGATTTCAACCGGCTACGGTATTTGCTGACAACGGCCGGAAGGAGCAGAGCCTGGGCGGCGGCATGTGTCAGGTATCCTCCACCCTGTATAATGCTGTTTTAGCCGCAAAGCTTAAGGTCACTGAACGGCACCCGCATTCCCGGCCGGTCAATTATGTACCGCCGGGTAAAGATGCCACAACCTACACCGACAAGGATTTCCGCTTTGTCAACACTACCCGCCGGCCAATTATTATCCGCGCCTTTGTCGGGACGGAAGCTTCACGGCTAACGGTCGATGTATTGGCATTGCCTGACGTATAAGCTGTGGTTATTCTGACATACTAACAATGAGGTGGGAGCGCATGAAAAACAAAAAAATTAATACCGCATTAGTCGCAGGAGTTTTATTACTATTTGTCGCGGGAGCGTATACACTACTCAAGCCTCCCGCCCAAAAACCCGCACCGGCACCAACTCCGCCGGCACCTGCCGAAAAGGCGCCGGCACCGGCGGCACCAAAGCCGATACCCGGTGTGCCGGCCTTTGAGGCCTCTAAGTACCCCAAGGAACCGACAGTCCGGGTATATATTGCGGAAAAAGGCACAATTGAGACCATGAAACTGGAAAAGTATATCGAAGGGGTTATAGCCCAGGAGATGCAGCCCGATTGGCCGATGGAAGCCTTGGCCGCCCAGGCTATTGCCTCGCGGACACTAACCATCAGCGCTATGGAGGCAGGTACCATAAAAAGGCTGCACAATGCTGATGTCAGCACTTCCAAAGAAGAATTGCAAGCCTTTGCGCCGCACAAAGTTAATGACAGTGTACGACAGGCCGTAGCGCGGACACGCGGCGAGGTGCTGCTATATGCCGACGGTCTGGTCAATGCCATTTACAGCTCTTGCAATGGGCAGATCAGTGCCACCAGAGAAGAAAGCTTTCCGAAAGAAATTCCCCATGATACACCTTATTTTCAACCTGTCGCCGATAATTGCTTCAAATATGCTCCTAAGAACATCCAATCCTGGACAGTGAAAATTCCGGCTTCCCAAGTGGCGTCTGCCATTGGCTATCGTGGCAATCCGGCAGATATCCGCATTCTGGAAAAGGGACCTTCAGGCCGCATTCTCTACATTGGCGCCGGTGACAAAAAGATGTACGGCTCTGATTTTCGCCGGGCTGTCGGCTATGACCGGCTTAAATCCACCCTGGTTACCGGGATGAATTACGAAGGCGGCAATTTCGTCTTTACCGGTTTGGGCTGGGGCAACGGTGTCGGTTTATGCCAATGGGGAGCCTATACCTTTGCAAAGGAAGGCAAACAGGCAGAAGACATTATCAGGCACTACTATCCCGGAGCTGAGGTAAAAAAATTGTGGCAATGAGGATAACGTTTTTAAAAAAAACTTTATGAGAATTGCCCAAGAACGATGAATTTAATTTTTTATTCTGCATACATTAATTACGCGAGGTAGTATGGCGGCTACCTCCCGGGGACGGCGCCGCTTGTCTGGTACGCACGGACAGGCGGCGCGATTTATTTTCCAGTGCGTAGCGGCAGGGGGAATAGGCAGTTGCGTTGAATACTACAGGCAGCATTATTTGTTGATAATGGAGGGAGAACGCAATTGGCAGACTATAACATTACCAAAGAGCTGGCAGACGAACTAACCAGGTTTGTGTATAATCAGACAGGTTATCACACCATTGTCTGTGACAGTAATGCCGTGATTATCGGGGATTCGGCCGGAACCAGACTGGGAATCACCCATAGCGGTGCGCAAAGAATCTTGCGCGGCGAGGTGGACGCCGTATTTGTCGGACCGGAGGATGTTGCGAAAAACCCTAACCTTAAAGAGGGGCAGAACTATCCGGTAGCTGTTGACGGTGTACGTTTGGGCACTTTCGGGATTGCCGGCAAACTGGAATATACCCAGCCTATTGCCAAGGTAGTAACCGCTTTGTTTAGTGCCAGGCTAAAGGCCATGGCCGATGCCGGCCAGGTACGGCTGGTAGCCGGCACCGTGTCGGAAAATGTCCAGCAGGCGGCTGCTGCTATTGAGGAAATGTCGGCCTCCGCGGAAGAAATGGCGGCCACAACCGAGAAGGTAGCCAAAATTTCTGATGAAGCGGTAACAAAGGTCAAAGAGACCAACAAAATTATTGATATGAGCCGCAGTATTGCCACGCAAACCAAACTTTTAAGCCTGAATGCCTCCATCGAAGCTGCCCGTGCCGGAACTCACGGGCGGGGCTTTGCGGTAGTAGCTCAGGAAATGCAGAAATTAGCCCAATCCAGTGCTGAGGCAACAGAAAACATCAACACGATTCTGGGCGAAATTCAAACCTCCATCTCTGCCGTCATCCAGGGCATCAACCAGTCGGCGGCTGTTTCGGCCGAACAGGCCCGGGCTATGCAGGAAATTATCCATATGGTTGAAAATGTGCAAGCTTCAACGAATAAGCTGGTAGAATCCTTTAAATAAAGCCATTAGACTTGTTGGTTTCCTCATAGCTGACAAGTCTAAAATTTTTTCGTCTTTTCTGCAACGAATATTGGCAATCGCTTTCGACTACGCTATAATAATAAAGTTAAGGTTCTATGAAAGGGTTGAGTCTGATTAAGCCGTTATGTGGTAATACTGCTGTTGACCAGGTGCTGCTTACTGTGATTGGTTCACAGCGGGACGCGCAAGGGGAAGAGAATACAATTGAATTATTTACCCATGGGAAAAGGTATGCGAAAAACAGCGTTGACTACATTACCTATCAGGAAACCGAGATCAGCGGGATGGAGGGTGCCACGACGCTGTTAAAAATATACAGCGATCATGTTATCCTGGTACGGCAGGGCTCTGTGGAACAGCGCCAGGAATTCCGCACCGGTGAACGCTCATCCTCCAGCTATACCACACCTTTCGGAACCATGAATATAACTGTTCGGACAACCCGGCTGACAGTAGCCCGAGCCAATGACGGCGGCTGTGTGACCGGAGTGCATATTGAGTACGAGCTTGAAATCAGCGGACAGTGGCAAAGCGCTAATACTCTGCATGTCACTGTACAGGGGGATAGAAAGAATGGACATTAAAGAACAACTGACTGCCGCAATTGGACAAGCGGCTGCGAGGGCTATGGCCGACGGTGTGTTTACTGCCGGTGAACTGCCTGAAATTTCCTTGGAAGTGCCGCCGCAAAAAGAATTTGGTGATTATGCCACCAATTTTGCCATGCAATCGGCCAAAGCGGCCAGGAGCAATCCACGGAGCATTGCCCAGGCCATTGTTGACCGGCTGAATGAGCCGTGGCTGGATAAGGCTGTAATTGCCGGGCCTGGTTTTATTAACTTTTATTTGAAGGCAGATATAATTTACCAGGAACTGGCTGCCATACTGGCTGCCGGGGACAGCTTCGGCCAAACCGATGCCGGACAGGCCGAGCGGATTCAGGTAGAATTTGTCAGTGCCAATCCCACCGGACCCTTGCATGTGGGTCATGGTCGGGGGGCGGCGTTCGGCAGTGCGCTGGTTAATCTGCTTAAGGCAGCCGGTTACCAGGTGGAAGCCGAGTTTTACATCAATGATGCCGGTAATCAGATTGATAATCTGGCGGCTTCTGTCAATGCCAGATATCTGGAGCTTTTGGGCCAAACGGTTCAGTTCCCGGAAGACGGCTATCATGGCCGGGATATTATCGAAACTGCCCGGCGAATTATCGACCGCCATGGCGATAGGTATCTCACTATGTCCGAGGCCGACCGCCTGGCTGAATTTAAAGAAGTAGCCCTTGTCGAAAAGCTGGCCGCTCTCAAAGAAGATCTGGAACAATTCGGCGTCACCTTTGATGTGTGGTTCAGTGAACGCACTTTGCACAACAGCGGCTCGGTGGCTGCCACCTGTGACCTGCTGAAGAATAATGGCAGTATCTACGAGAAGGATGGAGCTTTATGGCTTAAATCAACAGTCTATGGTGACGACAAAGACCGGGTGGTTATCCGCGACAATGGTGTACCGACCTATCTGGCTGCCGATATTGCCTACCACCGTGACAAATTTGCCCGTGGCTTTAACCGGGTAATCAATATTTGGGGGGCCGATCATCACGGCTATATTAGCCGGGTGAAGGCGGCCATTGCCGCCATGGAATATAATCCTGACCATCTGGAAGTACTTATTTTGCAAATGGTCAGCCTGTATCAAAATGGTGAACTGGTTAAAATGTCCAAGAGGACAGGCCAGGGTGTAACCTTAGGCGAGCTTATCGAAGAAGTGGGCCGGGATGCTGCGAGATTTTTCTTTATTATGCGGTCCATTGACAGCCAGCTTGATTTTGATCTTGATTTGGCTAAATCGAAGTCTAACGAAAATCCGGTTTATTATATCCAGTATGCCCATGCCCGGATTGCCAGTATTTTCCGCCAGGTGCTTGAAGCCGGCCTGCCTGTGCCGGGCGACTTCAGCCAGGTTAAACTGGAACTGTTGACAGAACAGGCCGAGATTGACCTCATCAAAAAAATGGCGCAATTTCCCGCAGAAGTGACAGCTGCCGCCCGTGAGCGTGCACCGCACCGCATTGCCCGGTATGCGCATGAATTGGCCGGTTTGTTCCATACGTTTTATAATCAGTGCCGTATTATCGGTGTCGACCCTGCGCTGCAGGCTGCCCGCCTGGCTTTGGTAACAGCCGTGCGGTCAACCATTCGGCAAGCGCTCAATATCCTGGGAGTGGATGCTCCGGAAAAAATGTGATAAGGCTGTATACGCAATGTTTTTGGACAGCCGGGAGGAATTTACTTCTGCACGTTGAATATAAAACGCGGATTGTTTAAGTGCGGAGGTTAATATTATGGAAAATAATACATCAAAAAGTGTTGACGAAATCGTTTTAGCTTATCAGATTCTCAAAACAACAGGCCATCCGTTACATTACCGTGAGTTAATTGACCGGGTTGTGGCTGCCAAGGGCGGAGCCACCCGGCCGCCGGCCTATGTGATTGCCGATATACACACCCGGATTAATCTGGACAGCCGGTTTGTACATACCGGTAAGAGTATGTGGGGCCTCAACGAATGGTCGCCGCAGCGCATCAGCCTGCGGGAAGTTGAGGAATCGGCTACTGCCAGGAAGGATGACATTGGTGTAAGGCGGGAAAAGCTGCTGGCTGCCATTCAGCAGGATTTTGAACCCGAGGATGGCGCTGTTCATACTGAGCCTGCCGCTTTGCTGGAAGACGAAGACGAGCTTGAGGAAGATGAAGAAGAGCTTGAGGGTGAAGAATATAAATAACACAGCCCCGGCCCTCATCGGATAAAAGCTTCAAATGGTTGGCATAATTAGTTTAGCAATCATACTGTGAGCTGGATCATAGTTTTTCGATAACCACCATGGGATAGTTTGTAGGAGGATAGTTTTATGACTAAATATATTTTTGTTACCGGCGGTGTGGTATCTTCGCTAGGCAAGGGCATTACGGCAGCGTCGCTGGGGCGTCTGTTAAAAAGCCGCGGCCTTAAGGTAACCATCCAAAAGTTTGATCCATACATCAACTTTGACCCCGGTACCATGAGCCCTTATCAGCATGGCGAGGTATTTGTCACCGAGGACGGTGGCGAGACCGACCTTGACCTGGGCCATTATGAACGGTTTATTGATATTAATCTGAGCAAAAGCTCTAATGTTACCGCAGGAAAAATTTATTGGTCTGTCATTAATAAGGAACGCAAAGGCGATTACCTGGGAAGTACAGTGCAGGTAATCCCTCATATTACCAATGAGATTAAAGAACGCATCTACAGGGTAGGCAAAGAAGACAATGCCGATATTGTTATTACCGAAATTGGCGGTACTGTCGGCGATATTGAAAGCCTGCCGTTTTTAGAGGCTATCCGTCAGGTCAAGAAGGAAGTAGGCCGGGGCGGTGTACTCTATATTCATGTTACGCTGGTACCGTATATTTCGGCTGCCGGTGAGCTTAAAACCAAGCCTACCCAGCATAGTGTAAAAGAACTGAGAAGTATCGGTATCCATCCTGATGTTATTGTGTGCCGTACCGAGCATGAAATTTCGCCGGAAATGAAAGAAAAACTGGCGCTGTTTTGCGATATTGACGGCGATGCCGTCATCCAGAACAAAAATGCCGCCAGTATTTATCAAGTCCCGCTCATGCTGGAAAATGAGGGGCTGGACCGTATTGCCATGGAAAAACTTAATCTTGTGGATAATGGCGCCGACATGGCTGAGTGGCGGCACATGGTGGACAAGATCATGAACCCTTCAGAAAGTGTGCGTATTGCTATTGTCGGTAAATATGTCGCCCTGCAGGATGCGTATATGAGCGTGTCGGAAGCTCTGCGCCACGGCGGCATCAGCAGCAATACGGCCATTGAAATAAAATGGGTTCATGCCGAAGACATTGAAGCCGATGAAACCGATCTTGCCGCCTACCTGGGTGATGTTGAAGGTATTTTGGTGCCAGGCGGCTTTGGCGACCGTGGTATTGAAGGCAAAATAAAAGCCATTCGTTATGCCCGTGAGAATAAAATACCCTTTTTGGGTCTGTGCCTGGGCATGCAGTCGGCTGTTATTGAGTATGCCCGCAATGTTTGCGGCCTGAAAGAGGCGCATAGCGCCGAATTTAATGCCGATACTCCGTACCCGGTTATTGATCTTATGGCCGAGCAGGCAGCCGTCGAGGACAAGGGCGGTACCATGCGCCTGGGTGTGTACCCCTGCAAAGTTACGGAAGGTACTCTGACCTATCAGGCCTATCAAGATGAAATTGTTTATGAGCGTCACCGCCACCGTTTTGAATTTAACAATGCTTACCGCGAACAATTGGCAGCAGCCGGCTTGGTTATTGCCGGTACCTTACCCAACGGACGCCTTGTTGAGATTGTTGAAGTAAAAGATCATCCCTGGTTTGTCGGCACGCAGTTCCACCCGGAATTCAAATCCCGTCCGACAAATCCGCATCCGCTGTTTAGAGATTTTGTCAAGGCATCGCTGCAGTATAAACAGGGTAAACTATAAAGGAAGACTTGCTTCAGACGGGGTTTATCCCCAGCTGAAGCTTAGTCGTCGGATAATGTGTAGAAACTGTTGGAAGATTTCCAACAGTTTTCGTTTAAAGGAGGTAAACGTATGTTCAAACGCTCGGTTGTCCTCTTTTTGGCTTTTATTATTGGCCTGTCGATGGTAGTCTCGCTGTTTATTGCGCCCAAGGTTAAGGATAGCAAGCTGACTGCTGCGGATAAAATTGCCATAATCTATGTTGATGGTATGATTGTCGGCGGTCGCGGTCAGGTCGGTCTGTTTACGGAAGGCGGCGGCACAGATGCTCTCATCCGGCAGCTGCATTCAGCCCGCGATGATGCAGCGGTGAAAGCCGTAGTGCTTAGAATCAACAGCCCTGGCGGCACAGTCCCGGCTTCGCAGGAAGTGGGAGAGGAACTCAAAAAACTGCGTGCTGCCGGCAAACCGGTGGTTACCTCGATGGGTGACATGGCGGCATCGGGCGGTTACTGGCTGGCCGCCTGTACGGACAAAATATATGCCAATCCTGCTACCATCACCGGCAGCCTTGGGGTATATATGCCTTATTCCAACTGGGAAGAACTCTACCAAAAAATTGGCGTCAGGCAGGAAAAAATTAAGAGCGGACCGCATAAAGATATCTTATCACCCGACCGGCCGCTCACCGCCGAGGAACGGGCCATTATTCAAGCCATGGTCGACGATATGTACAATCAGTTTGTTGAGGTGATTGCCGAAGGCCGCGGGCTGGAGCCGGACAGGGTGCGCCAATTGGCTGACGGGCGTATCTATACCGGGCGGCAGGCCAAAGAACTTGGTCTTGTCGACGAACTGGGCAATATGTATGATGCCATCGATGGAACGGCAGCTATGGTGGGGATTGCCGGTAAACCGGAAATTGTTGAATATGGCAAAATGAATGCGCTGGAAATGCTGCTGGGGGCACAGAGCACCATTAACTCCGGGCAGCTTCTGCTTACCTATTTTACGGAAATGCTCTCCACGGCCGGTCGTGCGGCCACACCCCAGGGCTATTAAGGGGGGGCGGCGAATAATGAGCAGTTTTCTTGAAACCGTTTATGATGTGCTGTTCAAACCCACGGTGGCAATGCAATATATTGCCGAAAAAAAATTAACCGGGCAAGCACTGGCCATGTTTGGCATTGGCATGCTTGTTCCGGTGTGGGCGGTCTATGCCGGCATAACTGTTACGCCAGGCGCGCCGGCTTTAGGTATTATGTTTGTCTTGCATTTTTTCGGCAGTTTGTTTTGCTGGGTGCTGAGTGCCGCAGTACTTAACTTTGTTGCCGAACTGGCAGGCGGACGGGGAACGGCGGTAGGCTTGTTTGCTGCACTGGGATTTTCCCATTTGCCGCGGGTGGCTGTGACGCCGCTATGGGTGATTGCCGCCCTGTTGCCGAGCGGCCTGCGTGGCATAGCGTTCGGCAGTATTGGCCTGCTGGTGGTTCTTTGGACCCTGATGCTGAATGTCGCTGCCATTCGCGGTGCCCATGGCTTGTCAGGCACACGGGCTGTACTGGTGTTATTGGCACCCATGCTGGCGATTATCGGTGCGGTTGTGGCCGGGGTGATTTTTGTCGGTTCCAGCTTAATGCACCTGCCGCTGCTGGGCTAACTTGCTTAGCGTACCCGGTACAGGTAAATTTCCCAGATTGACCAACCGTCATTAAACCGTTGTAAAAATTCAAGGCCATTTTCCTGATAATTTGTTATTTCGGCGGCGGATAGAATATATTCGCCGCCTAAGTTTTTGAAAGCCTGGGTGTCAAGCTCCAGCTTGTTGAGCTTGAGGTTATAGGCTCGGCGGACCTGATAGTATTCAAGCTCGGCCGGGAAGATATAACAGGTTATACCCCAATAGTCAAAATACCGCTGCCAAAACGGGTTCTTAGCCAGCTCCTGGGCCATGATCCGGCGGAAGGCATGCTTATATTCCAGCGGGTAAATATTAAGCCGCCCGTCAAGAGTATAGAAGCCGTTATACTGGGTAATGGCAGGATAGATGCCGATGCTGGCTATCCGGTACTCTGATTTTGGCCGGCCGATATAGTCGTCAACCTGTTTAAACAGGCTGTCGGCAAAAAACTCGCCATAACTTATATTTTCGTACAGCCAGGCGTTCTCCAGCACCGAGACGTCTGTTTGTTTTTTTAGAGCCAAATGGTATTCAATATGATTGCCAAACAAATACCCCAGCTGCAGGACGATTAGCAGGGCGGCAGCCAGTCTGCCGACATAGCGGATGTTGGCAATGATTGACAGGCACAAGGCAAAAATAGTATACCATAAGAGCGGGTGCAGCCAATGGAAACGCTGGATTTGAAACGCATTGAGAAAGCTGATGCCGGACACGGCTGACATAAACCACTCGGAGTACCGCAACCCATAAAAGGCAGACAGGGAGAACGCCAGCGCCAATAGCAGCAACAGCCGCTTGTATTCGCGCGGTTGCCGCCAGCCGCTGATAAGGGCCAGCGGCACAGCCAGCAGCAGAATATATTTGTGCAGGCTGACGGCGTGATACTGACCATTGACCAGATTTTCAACAATAAGGGCTTGCACTCCGTCCCAATTGCGGGCCTGGCCTAAAAGAATCCGGTTAATTTCCTCCCGGCTGGACAGGAAACCTTCGCTGAAAAAGGCATTATAAATCAGCCAGATTTCCGTTACGACATAGGAACAGGCCAACAGCGCAATGGCTCCCCAAAAATGCGGGCGTTTTATCCGGTGGTGCCAATAATCATAAACAGCAGCAAGGCCAAGGACTGCCAAAATAAACACACCGGCAAGCGGCAATGACGAGTACAGGGCGAAGATAGTAATGATTATTACATTAACTGCCATTTTTTTAGCATAAAAGGCATTTAGCATGGCATAGAATAGTAAGGGCTGTCCGGCGATCGACAGGCCATAGACGGTATAAAAGGGGATGGTGGCGAATGCTGCGGCGCCTGCCCAGGCCAGCCAAGCCTGCTGTTTGTCGGTGAGGACATACTGTTTCAGCAGCAGATACATGCCGAAAAAAGCAATGCTATGTACCAGTAAGAGATTAATCAGGTAAGCGCGAAAGGGGGGCAGAATCATATACAGCCAGGTTATTACATTAAATCCGCTTGGCAGGCAACTGCGGGGCAGTTCTCCCAGCATTTGATTAACGGTTCCTGTCAGGTCAAAAACTTTACCGCTTTTGGCCAGTACAATCCAAGCGGTAATCCAGTCAAGATTGTCATTAATGGTAAAATGAGCATTTTGCCGCAAAAGGACAAAAGGGGCTAAATAGGCCGCCAGTATGGCGGTGAACAAAAGGGCCGCCTTATGGTTGTACAGTAATTTGAAAATATTGCGCAAGGAAATTTTTGCTGCCATAATGTATACCTCGATGTAACTATTTGCTATTACAAATTTTAGCATAATCTTGGTTATATTTAAAATTATTTACGGCAAATAGAAAAAGTTAATTAAATTTCTATTTTCTTCCAGAAATCAGCAGGAAATTTTCAATTAATTGCGAATATGGTTATATAAGGAAAAGGTAAAGGAGTTATTCTCGAATACTACGGAGAAAGCAAGGTGCAGGACATGAGCAATTCCCAAGCGACAATCCTGGTGATTGACGACCAACCTGGAATCCGGAGATTGCTTACTGAGGTTCTCCAGGATGAAGGGTATAACGTACTTACAGCCGCCAACGGCTATGAGGGGATACAAGTTGCCATCGATGTCAAGCCGGCGGTTATTTTGATGGATATGAAAATGCCGGGTATGGATGGAATCGAGGCGCTGAAAGAGCTTAAGCGCCAGGGGCAGGGTGACCAGGTGATTATGATGACAGCTTACGGCGAGCTGGATATGGTTAATGAAGCCCGGGAAGCGGGCATGCGGGACTACATTACCAAACCATTTGATATTATGTCTCTATGCCAAATCATAGAGGCCAATATTGACAGCAGCAGTTTTACTACCGAGCGTCGTCTGCTCATAGGTTAAGATCCAGAAAGGCCCGGGACGGTTTGTCCCGGGTTCCTTATTGATTAATTGGCCACTTAGTACCTCGTCGCACCTAATTCTTTGGATTATATAGCAGTCTTTTTTCGCCCTGCGTTGTTGTCGTCGCCTTACATATGTCCGATATGCGCGGCTCCTCCGCCTAGCAGGGCGAAAAAATCCTTGCCATATAATCTCAAATTTTAGATGCGACAAGGTACTAGACTGTGCCCTTACTTACCGATACGGCAACTTGGTAATGGCAGGCAGGATTTTTAATACTGGCGGCGAAATAGATGAAGACAAGGGGGGGATATCCATTGGTCATTAGCGCTGTTTCTACATTAGCGCTGTATTGTTCGCGGTGCGGCAAAATTGAATTGCATAATGTCTCCCGGTTTGCTATCAATAATGCTGAGTACCAGCTTGTCTGCAGCTGCGGCCAAATACAAGGGTCTATTGCCAGCGCGGGCCGCCGTCAGTATCTGTTAGATATTCCTTGTGTAGTATGCGAAACCAACCACTTGATTTTTCTTGACAGTAAGCTGTTCAGGCAGCCGAAAGCAAGCAAAATATATTGTGCCCAGGCTAATCTTGAACTGGGTTTTGCCGGCAGTCCTGAAGCCATTGCCGCGACCATTGCCAGACATAAACAAGAGGTAGCCAGCCTGGCCTGCGAGCTGGACGGCCAATCGGAACAAGGGATAGAAAATTCGCAGATTTTACTGGAGATTTTAAATAGAATTCATGATATTGCCGAGCAGGGAGGGGTATACTGCTCTTGTGGCAATACCGATGTTGATGTGGATGTGCTGGTTGATGCCGTTGAAATATCCTGTGGCCAATGTGAGGGAAGATTGCGGATTTCGGCCAAGGACGAACAAGATTTGGCAGCCATATCGGCGCTAAAAATTATTGAGCTGGCTCCACTCCGGCGAACCAGCCGTAAGTGAACTCGTTTCAGCACAGCTGAAACATCGGGGGTTCAGGTGGAGAGTCTACTCCCATCTCAACTGACGCCGCCTTTAGAGGCGGGAGTCTTAATTCGTTGGATAAAATAATGGAGTTACAAGTACACGACGTTCGCAACAGGCTTTAGCAGGTTGCGGATAAAGAATATTGAGGGAAAGGCGAGTGAGGTACCTGTGAAATTTTTCCTGGATACAGCGAATCTTGCTGAAATCAAAGAAATTTTGCCTATGGGTGTTGTAGCAGGTGTAACTACCAATCCGTCACTGATTGCCAAAGAAAAACAGGACATTAAAGCGGTAATTCAAGAAATTGCCTCACTTACCCCAGGTCCGGTAAGTGCCGAGGTAATCAGCACAGTATTTGCAGAAATGCTGCCGGAAGCGCGTGATTTGGCCAAGCTTGGCGATAATGTGGTCATTAAGGTTCCGGTAACGGTAGATGGTTTGAAAACAGTAAGTGCTTTGGCAGCCGAGGGGATAAAAACCAATGTTACCCTGGTTTTTTCGGCCAATCAGGCACTTTTGGCCGCCCGGGCAGGGGCCGCTTTTGTCAGCCCGTTCGTTGGGCGCCTTGACGATATTAGCCAGGACGGCATTGCCTTGATAAAGGATACAGCAGATATTTTTGCCATTCATGACATTGAGACCGAAATTATTGCTGCCAGCATCCGGCATCCCCTGCATGTCACTCAAGCCGCGCTGGCCGGGGCGCATATCGCCACAATACCCGCCAAGGTGTTAGTGGCGCTCTTAAACCACCCGTTGACCGATGCCGGGATTAAGCGTTTCCTGGAAGACTGGGAACAAGCAAAGAAGTAAGGAGATGTAGTATTATGGAACGTGAATTAGCATTGGAGTTTGTACGGGTTACCGAAGCGGCAGCTGTTGCCTGCGGCCGCTGGATGGGGCGGGGTGATAAAATTGCCGCCGACCAGGCTGCCGTAGATGCTATGCGGGCTGCGTTTGACACAGTAAGCATCAGCGGTCGCGTGGTTATTGGCGAAGGTGAAATGGACGAAGCGCCGATGCTATTTATTGGTGAAGAGGTAGGACATGGCGGACGGGAAGTGGATATTGCCGTTGATCCGCTGGAAGGCACCACTTTGGTAGCCAAAGGCTTGCCGGGAGCTATTGCTGTTTTAGCCATAGCGCCGCGTGGCTGTCTCCTGCACGCGCCTGATATGTATATGGACAAGATTGCTGTCGGGCCGCTGGCCAGAGGAAAAATTGATATTAATGCGCCGGTTAAGGACAATCTGGCAGCAGTTGCTACGGCCCTTTCGCGTAAGATCGAAGATGTGACTGTCGTCATTCTTGACCGCCCGCGCCATGCCGCCATCATTCAGGAAGCGCGTGATGCCGGGGCCAGGATTAAGCTGATTACCGATGGAGATGTATCGCCGGCCGTTAACGCTGCAATTGAGGGAACCGGCATCCATATGCTGCTGGGTATCGGCGGGGCGCCGGAAGGTGTGCTGGCGGCGGCTGCCATTAAATGTCTGGGCGGCGATATGCAGGCAAAATTGTGGGCGGAAAGTGATAACGATATTGTACGGGCTAAAGAAATGGGCATCACGGATATCAATAAAGTGTTTACCCTTGACGATCTGGTTAAGGGCGATGAAGTCATTTTTGCGGCAACAGCCATTACCCAGGGCGACCTGCTTAACGGGGTGCGTTATTTTGGCGGCGGGGCGCGTACGCATTCGCTGGTGATGCGTGCTTCCACCGGTACGGTACGGTTTGTTGACGCCATTCATAAGTTTGAGAAAAAACCCATGCTCATTAAACGGACTTAATATTACTATAAGGAAAGTTAGACTGCTGTGTTGCACGGAAAAGCAATACGGCAGTCTTTTTTTAGGTAAAAAAGGTAACTTTTCGAGTCTATCGCATTATATTTTTTCGGTATATAGTAAAGAAAAAGGGAAAGCTCAGCAGTTTGGAAATAGTATTAGTTTTTCCCAAAAAAGGAGTGTTTCTCATGCGAAGGTTGGCCGTGCTGCTAATTCTATCACTGGTATTACCGTTTGGCGTAAACCTGCCGCCCGTGCAGGCCTGTGAGGAAGGCGGTTATCTGCCTGTCGTCATCGGTAAAGATGCGCCTACCGTGAGTGTTGACATCAGTTCAAGTTCAGACAAGATTTCCATTTATCGGGAAGACAGGAAACCACATTCGCTCTTGCAGGAAATTCCGTATGATGCCGCTATTTTTCCGGAGATTGAGGACGGTCAGTGGATGATGACGATTTCCGAGGATATGAATTTTGATGGCTATCTGGATTTGAAATTTGCGTCGTCAGAGGGCCGTACCAATGTTTATTACAGTTGCTGGCTGTGGGATCAAAAAAGCCAGAATTTCATTTTTCAGGAGGAATTGAGCCGGCTTGCCTCACCGGTATTCAATCCTGATGTAAAGACCGTATATTCTTTTACCCATATCAGTGCCACCGACAGTGAGGAAGCAACCTATGTGTGGAAAGGCGGCAGACTTTGGCCGGTGCAAATCATTGAGCGCAGCTATGATCCGGAGGTAGATCGGCTGATAGCCAGAGAATACCGTCTGGATGAACAGGGCGAGCGCCGGCTGGTGCGGGAGCAGAAACTGCTGTCAGAAGAGGCTATGAGGAACGAATACGAGGATTTGTCGGAATTCCCGTTCCCGAATGCGACTCTCTATAAGTCACAGCAGGGCTTTTCCCTGCTCCTGCCGGTAGGAGCCACTGCCAAGGATACCGCTGACGGTGTTAAAGTCACTGCCGGCAAATGGTTTATGCTGGTAGCTCAGAGGGGCAAAGCTGTGCAGGATTTGGATAACTATACAGTTCGCGAGGCACTGGAAGCTAAGGCGCTGCTTCAGGAACCGTTTATCAACAGTCAAATTGAGTGGGCTTATCAAACCGACACAACCAGACTGAACGGCTACGAGTTTTACCGCCGCCCCTTTACCGGGACAATTGACGGCCTGGCGATAGACGGCGGCGAACTATACTATGCCAATATTTACGGCAGGCATTTCCAGGTAATCTGCGTCAAAATGCCGGGCATCAGTGACGGCATTATCCTGCTGTACAAAATGCTGTACGATACGCTGATGATTGAGCCGTGATACAGTGGCGACATGAAGCCAGGCCGGCATTCTTTCCGTTTAGGCGGGCAATTGCTCCGCTTACGCTGAGAGAATGCGAGAAGGGTGGGGGGATGGAGCATGGATAAAGATGTACCTGCGCTGTATAAAAGGGTGGCTGTCTTACTGCTGGCCGCGTTGCTTTTGGCTGCCATTCCGCTTACGGCAGAAGCCTTCAAGGTTACTATTGACAATAAGTATAATACAACCAAATCTTTTGCGATCTTAAAGCATGACGACAAGCTGAACAAATGGGTATGCATCGGTTGGTACAACGTAGGGCCAAAGACGGTCAAGGATTTTACCTTCCTTGATTCGACAAAGGTAAAGCATGCCTATATCTACAGTTCAGCCTGGAGCGGCAGCGGTGAGGGCGCAATGGAGCGGACGGTAATAAAAAGTAAGTTCAAATATTATGACGGCGAACAGTGCCCGCCAGGCGATAAGTGGCGAAAGGAGTATTTTTCACGGGTAAATATTGGCACTGACGGCACTGTCAAGTTGGTATGGCAGGCAGCTCCTGCTGCTATTACCGCCGATGAACGCTTAGGCATTGACCTCTTAAACCGGGACAGGGAAAAACAGGGCCTGCCGCGCCTGAGTGCCGATGCCAGGCTGTCGGAGGTAGCGAGAAAACATGCCGAAGACATGGCACAGAGCAAGTATTTCAGCCACACCAATCGCAAGGGACAGTCGCCCTTTGACCGAATGAAGGAAAACGGTATTACCTACCGGTCGGCGGGAGAAAATATAGCCTATAATAGCAGCATTGCCGCGATGCAGGTGGCCTGGATGAACAGTCCGGGGCATCGGGCCAATATTTTAAGCTCTCAATATACGCATGTTGGCCTGGGCTTATATACTGCCCCGGATGGAACAATCTACGGCGTACAGCTATTTGCCAGGTATTAAACAGACGGGGCTGTCTTATTGCGACAGTCCCGTCTGCTTTCTTTACCCCCGAGGAATCAAGGGTTTCTTTCTGGCTTTGCCGCCTTGCAACTTCATCACCACCCGATGCTGCCTTGGGCGCATAGGGTGTACGTTTGCCTCCCATAGCTCCCCATGTCATGCTTTGGAGGAGAAAAAAAGTTTTTATAGAAGTTAGTTATTCACAAGATTTCCCATACCTGAAACGGCCTCCTGCCCAAATGTGAATAGCAATACTGGAGCAGGCAGAACTGCCGGTAAAGACGATTATTGCTTTTAAATAACAAGGAGGTTGGCGATGAACAAGCTGAGGACTATCCGTAAAATTGTGACAGGAAAACATACGGTGGACGGAGCCGGCGTCAAGCTGGTGCGGGTAATTGGTCGCGACGACACGCAAGATTTTGATCCTTTTCTCATGTTGGATGCTTTTGATTCGGTGGACCCCGAGGACTATGTCAAAGGGTTCCCCTGGCATCCGCACCGCGGGATTGAGACGATTACCTATCTCATTCAGGGTGATATTGAGCACGGCGACAGCCTGGGGAATACAGGCAGGATTTTAGCAGGAGAATATCAGTGGATGACTGCCGGCTCCGGAATCCTCCATCAGGAAATGCCAAAACCCAGTGAGCGGATGTTTGGACTCCAGCTTTGGCTCAATCTACCGGCAAAAGACAAAATGGTGTCCCCTAAATATAATGGAATACGCAAAGAGGATATCCCGGTAGTTGATGAGGGAGACCGGCGGATCCATATTCTTGCCGGCGTGTACGGCGGTAAAGCCGGGGCTATGGCCGGGGACTACCGCAAGCCACTGCTGCTGGACGTAGCAGTGTGTGCCGGGGCTGAGTGGTCACTGGAGATTGCGGGCAATACGACTTTGTTTATTTATATTTTTCAGGGAGCCGGAACCTTTGGCAGCGAGCAGGTAATCCCGGCCAAGCATGCCGTATTATTTGATGAAACAGGAACATTCCTCGTAAAAGCTGCTGATCAGGGAATTCGGTTTTTCCTGATGGCCGGGGAGCCGCTGCGGGAGTCGATTGCCTGGGGCGGCCCAATCGTAATGAATACCCGGGAAGAGTTGCAGCTCGCCTTCCGGGAATTAGAAGAAAACAAATTCATCAAATAAGTTAACTCCAGACAGCGAAGCAGTGTTGAACTCATCGTCACCTGAACGCGAACCAAGCTCTCCCTAAGGATTTCAAAAGATAAGACGCAAAGCTCAGGATTAAAAGGCTCTAAGTCTATGAATGCCAGGTTGTGAGAAATAATCAATCACAACCTGGCATTCTATTTTCGATTTATCTTAATCTCTAGTTTGCTGTAAGGAGCAAAAAGAACGTCCCCTTGCTTCCCCTCTGCTTCCGGTGAAACTCTTTTCTTTTGTGTTTTCCGCTATTCCATGATCTGTAAAGGAATTTAATGGATTAGGAGGGAATATATATGCAGGTAAATCAAGCCGGTACTTTGCTTTTTTATAACAGTTAACTTTGCGAGAGTTTAGCTGGAGGGCTCTTAGGAGCAAGCAGCGGGGCGAGGATAGATAGGACGGACCGCCAGCACTTGGCCGTGACATTCGGAGGTAATGCATGAAACTTTGGCTGCAAAACATAGTAAAAAAGTTTTTCCGGCCCGAGCTGGAGTTTCGTGTACGGCTGTTTAATCTGCTGGCCATGGCCGGTACTGTCAACAGTCTGCTGCAGGCCGGATTTTCATTGCTGGTTGTCGGTGGACTCCCGATGGCCATACTCAACTTGCTTATTGCCGTACTTTCCTTTGGGCTGCTTTACTATTCCTACACCAGCGGGCAGTACCAGCGGTGTTACCTGATTACCATTGTCTTTATTTTTTTTATCGGCTTTGCTTTTTTGTTTTTTTCCGGCGGCGGATACCGGGGCGGTCTTCCCTCGTTCTTTATTTTTGCCACGGTATTTACTGTATTTATGCTGGAAGGCCGGCAGATGCTGGTTGTCAGTGTTTTGGAACTGTTGTTTTACACCGGGCTTTGCCTTTATGGATATTACGTGCCTGAGCAGGTTAGCTGGTTTGAAACCGAGGAAAAGATTCTGGCCGATGTTATTGTATGTTTTCTGGCTGTCAGTATTGTTTTGGGTATTACCATGCACCTTAACTTTCGTATGTATAACAGCCAGCAGCGGCAGTTGGAGCAGGCCCGGGAGGAGGCTATCCGGGCTAATCAGGCCAAAAGCATGTTTCTTGCCAGTATGAGTCACGAGATCCGGACTCCCATCAATATTATGCTGGGCATGAATGAGATGATTTTGCGGGAACAGCCTTCCCCGGCGGTTGCCGGTTACATCGCCCGCTCGCAGGATGCCGGCCAAATGCTTCTGTCGCTCATCAACGATATTCTGGATGTTTCCAAAATCGAATCCGGCAAAATGGGGCTTTTGGAGGAAGTGTACTATACCGATGACCTGGCACAGCGCCTGATTCAATTTGGCCGGGAACAGTCGGAGAAAAAAGGGTTGTCCTTTTCCGCGGAGGTTTCCGGGCTGCCGGTTATGCTTTGGGGGGATACCCTGCATATTCGTCAGATTGCCGTCAATCTTTTGAGCAATGCCGTGAAATACACCGAGGCCGGTTCTGTCAGGCTTACCCTTACTGCCGAGGAAATGCCCGGCGGGGATGGCATTTTGCTTTCCGTAGCGGTGGCCGATACGGGAATGGGTATCCGGCCGGAAAACCTTGACTCCGTTTTTGAAGCCTTCACCCGCAGTGAAGCGGTCCGGAACCTTAAAATTGAAGGTGCCGGGCTGGGTCTGGCCATTGTCAGGAATTTGGTGAACCTAATGGGTGGCCGGCTGCTGGTGCAAAGCGAGTATGGCAGCGGCAGCACCTTTACGGCTGAAATTCCCCAGCGTTATGCCGACGGGCTGGCTGACTGCACTCACCGGTCTGTCGCGCCGCTGGCCGAACAGAGCTTTTTCGCCCCGCAGGGACGAATCCTGGTTGTGGATGACAATGAAGGGAATTTGGGTGTGATAAAATCCCTGCTGGCCCGGACTTTGCTGCAAATCGACACCGCGCTGAGCGGCCGGCAATGCCTGGAGCAGGCAGGTCAAAGCCATTATCATATTATTGTGCTGGATTATATGATGCCGGAGCTGGATGGCATCGAAACCCTGCGCAGGCTGCGGCAAATGAACTGTCACACCCCTGTCATTGCCCTGACCGCCGATGTTACCGCCGGGACACGACAAAAACTCCTAACCGCAGGGTTTGCCGACTATCTTTCCAAACCTGTTTCCTGGACCCGGCTGGAACAGAGCCTGCTGTCCTATTTGCCGCAGCAACTGGTGACGCGCACCACCGTAACCGTGGGGAATGCCTGCCCGGATACGGCGGAGCGATTCCGGCAGCAGTTGGGAAAATATGATATTTCGCTGGAAACCGGGCTTCAGTTTCTAAGTCAGAGTCTGTCCCAGTACATAACCGTTTCCGGAATATTTCTCGTTCACACCCGGCAGACCGCAGAGCTGCTGACCCGGCTTGCTGCGCAGAATGATCTTACAGCGCTTTCCCATTTGGCTCATTCACTTAAAACTCTGGCCCGCCTCATTGGCGCCGGGGAACTTTTCGCACTGGCCCGGCGGCTTGAACAAAAATGTTCTGCCGGCGAAGCCGGATATGTACGAACCGCGCTGCCGCTCTTTTGTCATGAACTAACGGCCACCCGCGAGGGACTTGCCGAGTTCCTGCAACAGACCAAAGCGGTGGCTGCCGGTGAGTCAGCCACCTCCCTGCCGCCTATGAATTTTGCAGCGCTGACTGCTCTGGTGCAGGCCGGCATTGCCGGCTATCACTTCACGGAAAGCCGGCAGGCATTGACGCTGCTGCTCTCGCTGGAGCAGGACCAGGACTTAAGGGGACTGCTGGAGCAGGCTCTCACTGCTGTGGATAATCTTAATTTTGAGGATGCGGAGGCGCTGTTTGGGCAATTCTGCAAGGTACGCAGGAAGGAGGCGGCGCTTAATGCACCAGAAAAGTAAGATCTTTGTGGTCGATGACGACATCACGCTGCTGAAGATTATGGAGGAACTGTTAAAAGCGTATTACGAAGTAAGTCTTGCCAAATCGGGATTGCAGGCTGTGCGCTTTCTGGAAAAGGGCGGCAGCCCGGATTTGATTCTGCTGGATATCGACATGCCGGACATGGATGGTTTTGCAACCCTGTTGAAGCTGCGCGCCTTAAACGCCGGCCGGGAAGTGCCGGTCGTGTATTTGACCGGCCTTACCGGTGCCGACAGTGAGGCTTATGGTCTGCAACTGGGCGCCGTCGACTACATCAGGAAGCCTGTGGTGAAGGAAGTATTGCTGGCTCGCATTGCTCTGCACCTGGACAATGCCGAAAAACGCCGTCAGTTGGAGCTCTTTAAGGAACAGCACCTGGGCAGCGGCGGTTTGCAGGCCGATAAAATGCTTGCCATGAAACAACTGCTGACAAAAACCGAGTTTACTGTTGCCGCGCTGGTGGCGCAGGGGTATACCAATGACGAAATCAGCCGGCTGCTGAATTACTCGCCTTCCTATATAAAAAAAGTGGTATCCAGGCTGTTTGACCGGCTGGATATCGGTAAACGCAGCGAAGTCAAACGGTTTTTTTGCTAACCGGAGACGGTTAGCTTTAATCTTTCAGCGTCCCTCCCTGGGGCGTTTTTTTATTTTTCCTGCAAAAACAGGGTACTTTTCGGGTCTATTTTGGTTACCGTCCCCAGGTGTATAGTTAGGGCGTAAGGTGGGGAGTGAATGCGGTTTACATGGAGGGACAGTCATTGAAACAAAACCGATACCGAGTGCTGGTACTCGTATTGGCAGTTATTTGCCTGGTGCCGGCGATTGCCTATACCAATGCGGCGGAACCGCCTGCACTGGTCGTTATTATGACCAACGCGCCGGCGGATGCTGAAGTTTCCCTGGTTACGGCGGCAGGCTTGGTGGAAGTGTCCAAAAGCCGGGTCGCGTGGGAAACCTATTATGTGTTTTACCACCGGGATATCGGCACAAGCGGCGAATTTACGCTGCAGGTTTCGGGAAACGACATCAGGTATGAGCAAACCGTGGGAGTGCAGTATCTGAACAGCTACCCTGGTGTCATCACACTGGATTTTGCCGCGCAAACCATAGCCGGGGGAAAACTGCTTTCCCGGTCAATCCTGCTGGTGGGCCTGCGGGTAATATTTACGCTGGTTATCGAAGGCCTGGTCTTCTACCTGTTCGGCTTCCGCGAAAAAAGAAGCTGGCGCGTTTTCCTGGCGATGAATCTGCTTACACAGGGGCTGCTGAACATCGCTCTTAACGGAGGCTCGCCACTGGCTGTTTATCTGATGTTCAAGCTTATTATTATGGAATTCTGGGTGTTTATTGCGGAAACCGCAGGTGCGCTGGTGCTGATCAAAGAGCACCGCCGTCTTCGCCGCGTGGCTTTCGTTTTGACTGCCAACCTGTTGAGCCTGTTGTTGGGCGGTTATCTGATTACCGTGCTGCCGGTCTAGCGGGAGGATGGGGGGGGGGGAAAACATATGAATTGGATCAAAAAAATATTAGGCTTTAACAGCCCGCACTCCTGGGTCAAGTGGCTGCGGCTGGCTTTTGCCGCTGTTGCTCTGATCATTGCCACAGCCTTTTGGGGCAATTTTGCCCCTATGGTAATGGAAGACGGCATCATCGGTCTGATCTTCGCACTCATCCTCTTTATCGTAGCGTTTGGCCCGATTCTGGCAATCATGCTGGGGGTCGCCTCGCTGATCGGCCTACTCGTCGGCGGGATGCTCAGCGGCGTAAAACAGCGGCAAAGCTTCCGGGAAACTATCGCCACCGGTTCCCCGCAACTGCTGGAACTGGAAAAGCTGCGGCTGAAATCGCAGGCCCTGGACCTGCTCTTTCCAATTACGGCGATTATCCTGTTTAGCCTGGGCTTTGTCTTCCTGGAGGACTTATACGGCGATTTCGGTGAGGCGGGCTTCTACGGCTTCATGCTTCTGGCAGGACTTGCGCTCCTCGGCTTTTGGCTGGCGAAGACATCTGTCAAGCTGCGCTACAAGCGTATGTTTAAAGAACTGATTGTGACCGGAGAACTGGAAGCGGTTCTGGACAATCTGGATTTTCAGCCGGAAGCAAAGCTGGATGAAGCCTTGGTCAAAGCGGCGGCGCTGTTTCCTCACTATGACATTTACTACGGTAACGATTATTTGGCGGCAGACTACCATGGGCGTCACTTTATTCAGTCGGATATCCATTTGCAGGAGGAGCGGGAGGAGACTTACCGGGATGACGACGGCGAATTACAGACACGGACAATATATGTCAGCGTGTTTCGCGGACGGCTGATGATCTTTGACTATGACGCCATCTCCAATGAACCGGTCACTGTCTGTGACCGGCATGGCGGCAGGATGAAGAGTACCGAGGCGATTCAAACCGAACTGGACGCCTTCAATCGGCGGTTTTACGTCAGCGCCCCCAGTCCGACGGCAGCCTTGCGTATCCTGACCCCGCCTGTTCTGGAAAGCATTTTGATGGCCTCAGACAAACTGGGCTGTCTGCTGTATCTTTCTTTCCGCGAAGATAAGCTCTATGTGGCGCTAAGCTGCGGTGATATGTTTGAAGCCGCCGGCGGTGATGCCACGCTCTCCGAACAGCGCCGGCGCGTGACCGGAGACATTAAGGCGATGCTTGATCTCATCGATACCTTATACCTGAAAGACCAACCGCATGCTAGCAAAAAAGACGAGGAGGATGGACAGTGAAAAAGAGCAAAAGCTGGTTATTGATTTGCGCAGCCGTGCTATTCGGTCTGGTGTGCCTGCTGCCGGTTCAGGCGGAAGCTGCCCAGGTTGAGTGGCATACCACCAATTTGTACTATGAGGTGACTGAGGATAACACGCCCGAAAATATACTGATCATTGACGGGTATTTCCGTAACAACACAGATCGGTATATCAACTATGTCTATGAATTTAACCTTACGGCCACCATTACTAACGATTCAGGCTATACCGGCACGGTAAAGGGGAGCTTCCGGGATTTTGAAAAAATGATTGCGCCTTATGGCGAATCCAACCACCGGTTCAGAATCAGAAACGCAGAGATCATCTGGCCTGTTGACAGCTACGAGGTAAGAGGCGGCTATATGCGCTGGAAGCATAGCAGCGCGGCCGGCTGATGAGAGTGCCTCAGCCGGTGATGCCACCAGGTTCTCGCCGGCTGAGGCGCCAATTTTACAGCTATGACACCGCCAATAGCAAGATTAAGCGGCGATTATGCACCTGGCCGAATACGGCTGCCGCAACAGCTCAAAGGCAGCTATTTTCACAGAGCTTTCACGGAACAGTATTTTCGATATAGCACAAAAAGAAAGCGCACGAATTTTTACCGCTTGCCTGTGGAAAAAACTTGTGCGTTTTTTTGTGTGTTGACGCGGAAAGGATACTTTTTGGTCTATGGCGGATATTCTCTCCAAATGGATATGGTGTTTTTTTGCGGAAATTACCCATTGGGTACTGAAATTGTCGAAAGTGCCCCGGTATAATTTGTATAGAGGATTTTCCGGCAACCTGTGAGTTTCATTCATAGACAGCTTTGCCTTGCCGGCAGCGGCACAGGCACTAAGGAGGAATACGGTAATGAGTAATGAGGAAAAGAAAAATCCGGGTGCGGCGTCCGGTGACGACACGTCGGCCCTGTTCGTCAGCGCCCGCAAGAAGCAGCTTGCCGAGCAGGAGGTGCAGCGCAAAGCCGCTGAGGAAGAAGCCAAACGCAAAGCCGCCGAGGAGGAGGTGCGCCGCCTGGAGGCCGAGGTGGCCGAGCGCAAACGTCAGGCAGAGGAGGAAGCCATAAGGATTGCCGAGGAGGCGCGGGCCCAGAAGGCGGAAGCCGCCGCCAATCCTGACGCCATCCTGGGGCCGCCGCCGGCGGAGCAAGAGGGCAAAGGCGCAGGCCTGCCGCAGATGCCGAAAATCAGTATTCCCCGGCCGGATATCAGCCCGGCCGCCATGGAAAAAATCACCGGCAACCCCAAGCGGCTGAAGATCATCGGCGCGGCTGTTGTGGTTCTGATGGCAGTATTGTTTTTTGCCTGGGGCGGCGGCGAAGAAGCGCAGGGCGATCCCGGCGATACGAACAATGCGGCCAAGGCGGTCGCAGTGGACACTGTCATAGACGTTAACGCGCCGTTTAATGACCAAAAGACATTAAGCACCAGCGGGATTATTATCCATTATCCGTCCAGCATCTTTACCGTCCAGTCATCCACGGCAAGTGAGCTGGTTTTGAGTGCGGGGGACGATGCCCATGCGATGCTGATTATTTCTATAGCCGACACGCCCACGGCAAAGTATCTGGCCAACAAGGACATGGTAATCCCGGTGCTGGAGGCCAATAACAAGGCGAAGGTTGCGGGGTTGCTGAACACGGTGTCCGAGCCTGCCGTGCTGAGCCAGAAGGTTGTAAATCCCAGCGGCAATGTCTGGCGGTATTTGACCACCGCTACGTTCAAGGATGATACGGGCCAGGAAATGTATATGTACTGGTGGACAGGAGTCTGGTATAAGAATAAGCAGTCTTATGTGTCTGAGTACGCCTTCATTTGCAAAACAAGCCTGGCCGTGAAGTATTTGCCGCTTGTAGAGAAAATCTGGGACAAAAAGACTACTGTAAAATAATCCGGTCAGGAAGGAGAATCCGGCATGCATCTGTTACTAACGGTTGTATTTTCCAACGGCTTCCAGGAGATTTATCTTCCTTTGGTAAACAATAAAACGGTTCCGGTGGATATCCGGCCCCATATCAGCGGCTGGCAGGAGGACATCACCCTGCCGCTGGCGGTGTGGGACGAAACCTGGCAGTTGAGCGGCAGCCGCCAGTTCACTATTATCCATAATGAGCAGCCGATGGAAACCGTAGCGCTGGCACCCGGGCTGCTCCTCAACTGCGAACTCGGCGGCAGTGACGAGATATTTTCTGTCACTGTGGAGGAAGTGGACGACGGCAACACCCGGTTCGGCAAGTATTTCCATGATCCGGCCGTGGCACTGCGGGTTGGAATCGGCAGTGGGGCAGGCAACCTCATTACGTACGGCAACCGCTTCTGCTCGCCCAGTCACGCGGAGATTGACTTTGCGGACGGCAAAGCGGTGGCCAGAGATCTGGGAAGCGTCAACGGCACCTTTGTCAACGGCCGCATGCTTGCCGGGGAGCATAGCCTTAAATATGGTGACATTATTTATATTATTGGTCTGAAAATTGTTTATCTGGGCAATGTTCTGGCCATCAACAACCCCAAGCAGGCCTGCATTGTTGATGAGGGCAAGCTGAAGCTCATCCGCATTGAGGCTGCCGGGCAGGAAGCGGAGGAAGCCGCGAAGGAAAACGGCGAAGCCTATTTCCTTCGTACACCCCGTAAGCTGGAAAAACTGGATGAAGAAACTTTTACCATTGAGAAATGCCCGCCGAAAAACCAGCAGAAGAAGCAGCCGATTATTTTTGTTATCGGCCCGTCGCTCACCATGATGGTCCCGATGATTGCCGGGGTAATGATGATGGGCGGCAGCGGGGCTTCTGCCGCCGGCGGTCTGGTGATGTCTGTCGGCGCGGCGCTGATCGGCGGCATGTGGGCCATGCTCAACATCCGTCACCAAAACAAAGAGGAACTGGAAACCGAAGCGGCCCGTGTGCACAGCTACAGTGCCTATATTGCCAAAATGGCTCAGCAAATTCTGCAGAAGATTGAATACAACCGCGCTGCTTTGCTCAGGATGTTCCCAACTGCCGGGGATGTAGCCGCTTTTGCGCTGGAAGGCAGTTCCCGCCTGTGGGAAAAGAGCAGCAATCATGAGGATTTTCTGGCAGTCCGATTCGGGCTGGGCAATATTCCTTCCCCTAACCGGATCGTGGTGTCCAAGGAACAGATGATGATGGCGCACGACCCGCTTAATGACAAGGTGGAGGAGATCAGAGAGACCATGTCTACCCTGAAAGGCGTGCCGGTAGAGCTTTCCGCCTACCAAAACCGGATGGTGGGAGTTGTCAGCCGGGACAGGCAGCGGGTTTTGGCGCTGGGCAACCTCATCAGTACACAGCTCGCCGGGCTCCATCCTTACACCGATGTGCGCCTGTGCTATGTCTATCCCATGCGGGAAGCCGACAACTGGCATTATACCCGCTGGCTGCCCCATGTCTGGACACCGGACGGCAAGCTGCGCCTGATTGCCAACGACAAAAATACGGTAGGCGATGTAATGTACCATCTTTCCACCGTCATCCGGGAGCGTCTGGAACGGGAGGCCGGCGAGGAAGACGGCGCCAAGGTGCTGCCGCATTATGTGGTGGTGGTGGCCGACTGGTCGCTGGTGGAGGATGAACCTATCGCAAAATACCTGATGAATCCCCAGCCGGAGCTGGGGCTGTCGGTCATCTATCTGGTGGATGCTATCGACAAGCTGCCCAGCGGCTGCACCGCCATTGTGCAGGATGATCCGGAAAACCGCGGCTTTTACTCCACTACGGGTCTGTTCCCCCAGCGGGAAAACGTCGCTTATGATGCCATGCCGCTGGCCCTGACCGAGCAGTTTGCCCGCCGCCTTTCGGGCTATCAGGTGCGGGAGCTTAACGTATCCACCGCCATTCCCGATATACTCTCCTTTCTGGATATGTATAAAACCGCCAGGGTGGAGGAACTGGGCATGCTGCACAAGTGGCTGGAGAACCGCACCTATGAAAGCATGCGCTCGATGATTGGCTATAAGTCCGGCAATCAGCCGCTTTATCTGGACATACATGAGAAATACCACGGCCCGCACGGGCTGGTTGCCGGCACCACCGGCTCCGGTAAATCCGAGACACTGCAAAGCTATATCCTGTCGCTTGTGGTCAACTACCATCCGCATGAGGTGGCCTTCATCCTGATTGACTACAAGGGTGGCGGCATGGCCCAGAGCTTTTTGGGGCTGCCCCATCTTTCCGGCGTCATTACCAACCTTGGTGGCAATGCCACTAATCGCGCGCTGCTGTCCATCAATGCGGAGATCAAGTCCCGCCAGTGCATTTTCAACGAATACAAGGTCAAGCATATTGACGCTTACATCGAGCTGTACCGCTCCGGCGTGGCGACCGAGCCTATGCCGCATCTGTTAATTATCGCCGACGAGTTCGCTGAGCTCAAAAAGGAACAGCCGGAGTTTGTGCGGGCGCTTGTTTCCGCCGCCCGCGTCGGCCGGTCCCTGGGAGTCAACCTTATTCTCGCCACCCAGAAGCCCAGTGGCGTGGTGGATGACGAGATCTGGTCCAACACCCGCTTTAGGCTATGCTTGCGCGTGGCCGACAAGCAAGACTCCAACGAGATGCTCAAACGCCCTGACGCCGCCTTTATCACCGGCACCGGCCGCGGCTATTTCCAGGTAGGCAACGACGAAATCTTTGAGGAATTCCAGTCCGGCTGGTCGGGTGCGGCCTATGAGCCGCACGTGCCATTCACCGACGACAAAAACGCCAAAGTGGAGCTGATTAATCTTATCGGCAAAAGCGGCGTACCCAAGCAGAAAAAACAGAAAAAGTCTGACAACATTCAGAAGGTTACCCAACTGGACGCTGTGGTGAAACATGCGGCGCAAATCGCAGCCGAGAACGGCATTCCCGGCCTCAAGCAAATCTGGATGCCGCCGCTGCCGAAAGCCGTATATCTGGAGGAACTGGACGCAATCGCCCGGCCGGAAGGCTTTTCCGTGCTGCTGCCGGTCGGTCTTGCCGATAATCCCGAGGGTCAGAATCAGTACCCCTGCGCGGTGGATTTCATGACTGACGGTCATCTCTTAGTCTGCGGCGCCGGCGGTTCAGGCAAGACGACCCTGTTGCAAACGCTGGTTTACAGTGCCGTGAACCGGTATTCCCCCCAGGAAATCAACCTGTATGTGGCAGACTTCTCCAGCCGCACCATGGCGGTGTTCGGCAGCCTGCCGCATGTGGGCGGCGTGATGTTTGAGGGAGATGACGAAAAGATCGCCGAAACCTTTGAACTGCTGCAAAAGACGCTGGCCCGGCGCAAGAGCGAGTTTTCCGGGCAGGGGATCGGCTCTTTCCGTGAATATGTAGCGCAGCATGACAATTGTCCGGCTATTTTGCTGCTGATTGACAACTATGTGGCGTTTATTGAAAGCTATGAACAATATGAAGACACCCTGGCCCAGCTTTCCCGGGAGGCGGCAAGCTACGGCATCTACCTGGTGCTGACCATGAATAACGCCGGCGAGCTTAGAAGCCGCATCCGGCAAAACTTCGTTGCCGGCATCGCGCTGCAAATGCCTGACCGGTTTGAATACGAGGCCGTTATCGGCGACCGCACCGAGATCATTCCCGAGAGCCGCACTCCCGGCCGCGGCCTGATCAAGGCCCCACTGCCGGTGGAATTCCAGGTGGCGCTCTGCGTGCGCGAGGACGAAGGTCTTTCCCAGGCGCAGACTTTGCGCCGGAAATTTGCGACGATGAAACCAGGCGCCGGCGAGGGTGTCAAAAAAATTGGCGACAGGCTGGACAGTCTTAGCTTTGGCGTACTATTAAACCGGGCCGATGTCAAAGCTCTGCCCGGGAATATGCTGGCGATCGGCCTCGGCACCGAAGACGGCAAGCTTATCACTGTAAATCTGGATGAGGAATTTTGCTATATAGTGGGTGGCTCCGGCGTCTCCGGCAAAACCAATCTGCTGGCGGCTGTCGCCAGGCAGGCCCGGAATAAAGGCGCGCGTCTCTTTCTGTTCGACGACGGGGACAGCGGGCTTGACAGCCTGACCGGCTTTGAACAGGTTGTCCGCAGCGACGCGGAACTGTTCGCGCTGATGGAGTCGGTGATCGTGCCTGCCTTCAGCGAACGCAACGGCATTGTCGCCGATACCAGGGACGCGGGCGGCGATATCGCGGCAGCCTTAGCCGGCCATGAGCGCATTGTGGTTATTATCGACAACATGACGGCCTTCCTTACGGCGGTGTATAGTCCCCATATGGAGATGAGCGGCTTTTTTGAAATCGCGCTGGCAAAGGGTTTGGGCCACAAGATTCAGTTCTTTGCGGCCATTACGCCTGACGACTACGCCGACATGACGCGTTATACCGCCATGCGCACCTATGCAGGCTATCGCCGGGGCGTGCATCTCGGCGGCCTGTTTGATCAGCAAAGCATCCTGCAATTTGCCCTGTCCGCTGCCGACAATGTGCGTCAGCTCCCGGCGGGAGCCGGGTATGCCGCCGGGCCGGACGGAGCGGCTGTCAGAATCCTTACACCGCTGGTAAAGGAGGTGGGCTCTGAGTGAGTAAAATTTATCTGGAAGTGCAGGTTCCCGGCAATGCCAAGACCTACGAGTTTACCGCCGATAACGGCATGTCGGTAGGGAGGGTGAAAAAACAGTTTATTGCCCAGATCTCCGCTGTCGAAAACCGGGATATTTTCGCCGACGCGGCCGAGGTGCTCTTTTGTTCCAGCCGGCTGGAAGGCTTGCTTCAGGATCATGAGATCTTGAGCGAGGTCGGCGTGAGCAGCGGCGATACCATCATTTTGTTATAAAGGAGGCAGTGCTGTGGCCAATATGAGCAATATTGACTCAGAGCAAATCGGCAGCGCCGTGCAGCAGCTTGATGAAATTGTGGCGGCCATCGCCAATCAGACAGCCAAAGTGCGGGAGGCTGTCGCCGCCCTGGATAAAGGCTGGGTTTCCGGCGTTAAGGCCGAATTTATGAGCCGCTACCGGCGGGATGAGGAGGCTATGAAGGAAATGCTGGAGCAATTCCGGGAGATCAGTCTCCAACTCAGGGAGACGGCTGCCGATTTTGACAAAACAGAAAGCGAAATCCTCAGTGAGGTTTCTTCATTGAGATAAAGGGGGCAGGCCAATGGCAACGGGAAATGAAAGCAAAATCGATACCAAGCTCTTTGCTGCCACTGCCGATACTGTGGACGGTGCGGCCAAAGAGCTCAGCCGTCTCTGCCAGGACTGGAACAGGTCCATGAACAGCCTGCGGGGAAGCTGGCAGGGCGATGTCTCCGACAATATCAAAAACACGGTGGAGCAGGTGCAAAAAAGCGCCGTCGATTTGTTGGGAGCTTTGTCGGGTTATTCGGCAACACTCCGGGAAATTGCCGGCATCTACGACAAAACCGAAAAAAATATTCAGGAAACCGGCAAGTCACTAACGTTTGATAAACCGTTTCGGTGAGGTGAGCGAAATTGGCTATTCAATTTGATTACAACCAAACCATGAATCAGGCAAAACTGCTGGAGGAACTGGCGGCCGACCTGCAAAACCACTGCGTCAGAAAGCTGGACTTGGTGTATGAGAATGTGGACGCGGCGTGGTCGGGTCAGGCGGCCAAGGTATACCTTACCTATATCCGGGGTGTTCAGGAAGATTTGGGTAAAAAAGCGAAATATCTGCGTGATATGGCGGAGTTTTTGCGTACGGCCGCCAATAAAATGAAGGCGGCGGACGCAGCCGCCAGGCAGTCTGCGCAAAGAGTGTAAGCAAGGAGTGTGAAACCACATGGCGCAAAGCATGGTTGATATCCAGAAAATGAAAAGTGTGGCAGCCGAGCTTGACAAGAATTATGCCACCATTAACAATCAAATTAAAAAACTGGACGAAAGTATGGCCAATCTGGGGCAAGTCTGGAAAGGCGAAGGGGCCAAGGCTTATCAGAATGCGTATCTCCAGAACACGCAGAATTTTTTGCAGCTGGCAGAAGCCATCATGAGCTGCTCTGCTTCGCTCACCGCCATCGCCAATACCTACGGCAAGGCCGATATGGCAGCCGCCGAAGCCATTAAAGCCAAAATGGGAGGGAGGAAATAATGACTAACGATATCCAGGCCGATCCGGCGAAGCTGCGTCAAATCGCCGATGATATCGGCAAGGTTCACACTGCCCTGAAGAGTACCCTCCATGCCTCCAACAGCCAGGTAGGCTCGTTAAAGGGGGTATGGACCGGGGAAGCGGCCATCAGCTTTAACACCGGCTTTCAGAGAGTTCTGGACAGATGCGCTGAAAGCCTGGGCGCGGTGGAGCGCCTGGTACACGCGCTGTACGATTCCGCCGATGCCTATGAGCGCAATGAAAAAGCGGTGCAGCAGGAAGCCTCCAAACTGCCGAAGCTGCCGAACAACACCATGCGGTAAAGCCTGGGAAAAGGAGCGGTCTTATGGCGAAGTATAAAGTGTCATATAAGGTTCTAAGCAAAGAGGCCGAAGAACTGAAGGCTGTTGCCAAGCTGCTGGACGGCTATGCGCAGCAGGTCAATCAGATTCAGGGCAGGCTGGGGCACAATCAGACGCTGGCCACCGTGCGAAGCAATCTGCAAAAACTTGGCGCCCAGCTTGGGGAGTCCCGGGCGGTATTAAGCACGGCAGGCCAGATTCTTGCCAGAAGCGTGGGCAGCTACACGTCGGCTGAAACCCGCCAGGTGAAGAAAGTGGATAATCTGAAGGCGCATAACCGGGATTTCTATAAAAACCCGGTAGTTGTAGCCTCGGTCGGCGGCGCGGCTGCCGCACCGTCGCCGGCCGGGGTGACGATCAATGCCACCACCGTCAACTATACCGCCGCGCCGGCGGGGGCGGCGGTTAATTCCTCTGCCGGTATGGCGGCTAACACCGGTATTGCTGCCGAACCGGGAGCTGGCGTTGCCGGCGGTGCAGACATGGCTGGAGCCGGTGGGTTGGGTGCTATGGCTGGCGCGGGCGCTGCCATGGGTGCGCTGCAACTGAAAAAGCGGCGTCAGGAGGAAGAGGCCGGCAAGGCTGGGGTGCCTGCTGCCGATACGCCGGAAGCACAACTGGAAAAAGCGCTGGAACGGGCGCGGTTGCTGGGGCACAAGGCAGAAGCTGAATAGAGTCTGTAAAACGCACGGGTTTTCCGCAGACACGCGGAGAATTCGCGCGTTTTAATTTTTTTGATAAAAAAGGATACTTTTCGGGGCTATTGCGGCTACCCCTCCCCGATGTATAGTGGTGTAAAAAGAGGGAAAAGGAGGGGGCCTTTTGACCGGGAGGACTTTTTACAGACCTACGGGCGGCCGCTTCTTATACGGGAATGTCATCCTCCGGGAGATTTGGCCGGACGAAGCCGGGGGCACGCTGCTGCTTAAAGTCCTGTACGCCGAACGGGAGTTGCAGACCATCGTCTACCGCGGCGTATATGCCGGTCAATTCGGTCCCGCCCAAATCGGGGCGCGGATTCTCATAGCGGAAGAGGTTCCTTTGCGTATTCTGAACGAGCCTTATTACAGGCAGGCCGCCGCGCAGCTTTTTTCCTCCCGAAACCCTGCGGCACCGGAATTTATTTTTTTACTGAAGCGGCTGGGCAACAGGCTGTTCCGGCATTACCTGGACAGTCAGCCTGAATGCATGGTTATTGCCCGCGATATGCGAATCCATCCCCAGACCGGGGGTTGAGCGGGGACAGGGAAACAAAAGCGTTTTTCGTGAAGGAGTGAATTACTTGCCCATGGTAGACATGTATGATACCGGCGCGCTGTATTTTACCGAAAAACTGCAAGACCGGCTGAATTCCATACCCGACTATGCGCTGACCGTCCTGGAAGCGCCTATGGGTTACGGAAAGACGACGGCGGTGCGCTTTGTTTTGCAACATACAAACGCCAAAATTCTTTGGCACACGGTTTACGCGGACGGAGTCGCTTATTTTTGGAACGGCTTTTGCAAAGCATTGGCGCCTCTTGGGCCGGAGCTGGCCGACAGCCTGCAAAAACTGGGTTTGCCGACAGATGCCGTGCTGGTGCAAAAAGCGGTGGAGCTTATTGGCAGTGTCAGACTCACCCAGGCGACGGTGCTGGTTATCGACGACTACCATTTTGTCGCTGCCGACAGCATGGATAATTTTTTTGGCTTTTTGCTGGCCAATCTGCCGCCGCAGTTTCATATCGTTATCACCAGCCGCACCGTGTTTTTGCCTGAGGTGCTGGCCGGCTTGCGGCTAAAGGGTGCTGTAAACTATATTGGAACCGATTGCTTTCTGCTTCAACCCGGTGATATTGCCAAATATTACGCGCTGTGCGGCATAGTAATCACCAAGGAGCTGCAGGTGAGACTGTTTGCCTACAGCGAGGGTTGGATCACGCCACTGTATCTGTACATGCTGGAATATGTTGAGCACGGCAAATTTTTCATCTCAGACAATGTTGCGGCACTGGTGCGCAGCATGGTGTATCAGCCGCTGGATGCCAGCGTGAAGGAGTTTTTACACTGCATTTGCCTGTTTGATTCCTTCAGTCTGGAGCAGGCGTGGTATATGTGGCCGGAGGGAAATGCTGCCGGCCTGGTCGAGGAGCTTTTTCGCAAAAACGCTTTTATTGCCAAAGATGCGGCGACAGGACGCTATTGCTTTCATAATTTGTTTCTTTCCCATGTGCGGGAGGCGTTTGCCGTGCAAAGCCAGGAGCGCAGAAACGCGCTATGGGAGCGGGCGGGGCACTGGCACCTCAAACAGCAGGAATGCATCCAGGCTATGACCTGCTTTGAAAACGCCGGCAATTTTCGTTTCATTCTCATGGTCCTGAGTACGACCAAAGGGGCGGCCATTACCGGAGAGCACAAGCAAAAAATAATCGAATACTTTGACGGCTGCCCACAGGCGTTAAAAATTGAAAATCTTGCCGCCATGCTGGTTTTTATCCGTTTTATGATTTCTTATAACGAAAGCGTCAGGCTGAAGGCGGCCTGCGCCGTATTTGAAGGACATATTGATGCTTTTGCCGGGACCCGGGAGCAAAAAAACGCTCTGTGGATGGAATATGAGCGCCTTTTAAGCCTGACAAAATACAATAACATCCGGGAAATGTCCAAACATCACCGCAACGCCCTGTATTATATGGATAAACCGGTAACAGGCGAAGAGAACAAAGGCAACTGGACCTTCGGTTCGCCGTCGGTGCTGCTGATGTTTTACCGTGAAAGCGGCCGGCTGGCGGCCCAGGTGGAAGACCTGAAAGAATGCCTGCCCTATTATTGCCGGCTGGCTGACGGACATGGCAGCGGTGCAGAGTACATTATGGAAGCCGAAGCCGCTTTGCACACCGGTGCCATAGAAAAGGCCGAAGCTGTTATTCATAAAGGCCGGCATTATGCACGGGAGAAAGGCCAGTGGAGCATAATGCTGGCAGCCGCCTTTGTCCAAATGCGGCTGGCCCTGCTGCATGGCAGTTACCCGGAAGCGGTTTCGCTGCAAAAGCAAATACGGGATTTGATCGAGGCCAGAAAGCAATATCTGTTATTACACACGCTTGACATTTGTGAATCTTATGTGCATCTGCTGCTCAACATGCCCGGCAGGACCGCCGGGTGGATTGCCGGCGGTGATTATACCGGTACCCGGCTGATGTTCCCGGCTCTGCCCGCACTTTATATTGTGCATGGACGCTATTTGCTGGCAAACGGAGAATACCGAAGGCTGGTTGGTATGGCTGATGTATTTCTGGCGGCCGCCGCCGTGTATCCGAACCTGCTCAGCGAGATCTATACCCGGATATATCTGGCTGCGGCGTACCATAAGCTGACCGCAAAAGACGAGGCGATTTCCAGCCTTAAAGCCGCGCTGGCCATTGCTCTTCCCGATCAGGTCTATCTGCCTTTTGCCGAGAATGTCAGCTATATCGCGGATCTTTTGAAACAGCTTGCCGCTGAAGAACAGTACACCGGTCATGTAAGGCAGATCTTTTCTCTAAGTAAAAAATATGAACAAGGTATAAAAAAAATTCTGCGGACACATTTCGCCGCCCCTAAGCCGGATTTGACAGCCAGGGAAAACGAGGTTGCCGTTTTGGCCGCGGCCGGTTTGTCCAACCGGGAAATTGCCGGCAATCTGGTGATTTCGGAAAATACCGTAAAGGCAAGACTAAAAATGGTTTTCGAAAAGCTTGCTATTAAGTCGCGGGCACAACTGCAAGAACGTTTAAAAGACAGTAAAGCGACGAAATGAAATTTTTATTGAGCAAAATTACCCGGTGGGTACTGTTGGTGCAAAACAATGCTTTGTATAATTTTCACATACAAAAAGCGGTTTTTATTGTTACTGGGTGGGGGGTGAAGGGATGCCGGCTTATGTGGCGGCTCTTTTGCTGGGTGCGAGTGTTGCGGCAAGCCTATTTTTTCTCCGGGACGGGAGCAGGTGGCTATCGCCTTGGCTGAACCGGCTGCTGGGAAGGTGCGGCCTGCTGCTTGCCCTGCTGATGGGCCTGTATCTGGCGGCGACATTGCTGTTGGCAGGCGGAATATAACGCAATAGGTAAATTGGGAAAAGAGGGGAAACAAATGAAAAAAAGTATGGTATGCCTGCTGGCTGCGGGCCTGTTACTCATAATGGCGCTGACCGGCTGCGGCGGGAAAAAAGTAGAGGTTAAACTGCTGCCGGAAAAAGCCCATCTGGGCTTTGCCGACGGTGTTGTGGTGGAGCCTGACAAACCCCCCTACAACCTGGGAGGCTGGCGGGGCGACAGCGAACCGATGTGGAAAGTGGAAATTCCGCAGGCAGGTATGTACAAAGTCAGCCTGGAATATTCCCGGCCGGGACAGACCGACAAGGCCAAAGGCATCATCAGCCTGGAGCATGATAAATACGACTCTCATGAACTGAACTTCACGGTGCGGTCCACCGGCAAAAATGATGGAGACTGGTCGGTTTATCAAATCCACGAAATCGGCGGCGCTTATCTGGAAGCCGGAACCTGGCAGTTGTCCATCAAACCCAATTGGGGTGATGCTTATTCCGGCGTAGATTACTTCATAAACCTGCGCAGTGTTACGCTGAAACTGGAAAAAGAAAAATAGACTGGCTGTGGCAATGACTGCGGCCGTTCCCGGTACGCGCCAGCCAGTGAAAAAGAAACTGAGGTGTGAAACACATGGAAATTATCCTTGCTGCGGGAGCAGCCGTCCTGTTTGCAGTTTACTGGGCCATTAGCACATCCAATAATTTCAGGCGGATATTGGTCAAAATCGAAGAAGCCGATTCCGGTATCGAGGTTGCCCTGACCAAACGTTATGACACGCTGACCAAGCTGCTGGCAGTTTGCAAAAACTATGCTAAGTATGAGGTAGAGGCCCTGACCTCCGTGGTCCGGCTGCGGCAAAATATGCCTGCTGCCGAAAAAGCCGCAGCCAGTCAGCAGATGGACGAGGTTTTCCGCCGGGTTAATATACTCGCCGAAGCTTATCCCAACCTCAAAGCCAGTGAAAACTACATCAACCTTCAGGACGCCATTGCTGACGTCGAAGACCACCTGCAGGCGGCCCGCCGGGTCTATAACATGAATGTGTCTGCTTACAACCAGGCCATTGCCGTGTTTCCCGCCAGTATTATCGCCGGGCTGCAGCACCGGGCTCCTCAGGCGTTTTTCGAAGCCGAGGATAACAAAAAAGACGATGTGGCGATGAATTTTGACTGATGCTATTTTAATCTGTTAATTACAGGGAGGGTATACAATTGAACAGGTTAATTGTGTTTACGCTGACGTTGGCGCTGACGCTTTCTCTTGCCGTTGGCGGTAACCGCGCTGACGCATCACAGAACACAGGTGACAAACCGTTCGTAGGGATGTGGCAGGCCGTGAATACGGTGACGGGGGAACTTGATGCGCGGTACGCTCTTTACGGCGACGGCACATTTATTTACGGATCTTCTGAAATAGTAGAGCGCGAGTTATACAAAGCGGGAACATGGAGCATCGCAAACGACGAGCTTCGGCTGGCAGTCGAGTCGCGGTGGGTTCTGCCGGTGGGAAATATAGAGGATATAGTTCCAAATGACGAACTGATTATACTTGGCGGGGGATTGATCAAGCTGATATGTAATCCGCCGGAAATTGAGACCTACCGTATTGTCCAAACCGGCGTGAAACCCGAAACAGATAGGGACACTATCGCGATAGACGGCGTAACTTTTTATGATTTCAACGAGCAGACCGACCTCTTTGACGGATTTTATGCTTTACCTATAAATTAAATGATGAGGTGAAAGGTAATGAAAAAAAGCGTGCTTAGTATACTCTTCGGTGCATTTATCCTGTTAGCGGCGGTTATGGTTCCGCAGCCGGCGGAAGCCGTCAATATCAACCTTAGAAACCCTTACTCGGATACCTTATGGACGGCTATTGTATATTTTGAAGATTCGTCCAACAAATGGGTAACAAGAGGCTGGTATAGAGTTGACCCCAACAGCACAAGAAACTTGAACTTTTCCGGCTCGACCAAGAAAAATTCCGTCTATATCCATGCTTACACCCGAGAAGCGTCCTGGGGCGGCAGCGGCCTTGACCCCATAAAACGGACAGTGATTAAAGAATCCTTCAAATATTATGATGGGGAAAAATGCCCGCCGGGCAGCAACCGCCGGCAGGTGTCCCTTGACCGGTGGTATGTGGAAACCGACGGTGTCGTTTACTGGAGACCCTGATCGCCGGTAAAGCTTCTCGGAAACTTTACGTCCCCTTGCTTCTCTTAGTCAAGAATGGTGAGTTAACCGTTTTGAAGAGACGGATAAGGAGCGTGCATATTAGTGAAAAGCAAAAAACTATGTAGAATACTACTTATTGGGATGCTGCTTGTTTTGCAATCCGCAGCGGTATTCGCTGAGCCATCTGTTAGCAAATGGTCGTATTCCAACGAACAGCAAGGCAGCGGATTTTCTATGACCCTCTGGCGTGAGGGAAACAAGGTGTGGGGTCAGCATACGGGATGGGCAAGAAATGGGAACCGTATTGACGATTCCTGGGACGAAATTTCGATTGAGGGTGTTAGCGAGGATAAACCAAACGAGTACATCGTGCGCTGGCAAAGCGGGTACAGCAACGCCGAAGGGTGGGCAGACCTGATTTTTAGCGATGACGGCACTCTACTGTGGCAGGTCTTCAGAGTGCAGGTAGACGGCGAACGGTACATACCGGCCAAGGCAATATTACAGCCGGTAACCGATCAATAGCGGAATGAGAAGCACGCAAGAGCCGTCCTTTTGTGCGCAGATGGTCTGCAGGCAGTCCGCCGGGTCTATAACATGAACGTGCCTGCTTACAATCAGGCCATTACCGTATTTCCCGCCGGCATAGAAAGCAAGGAGGTTAACTGATAATGAATGACACGAGTCTGCAATCCTTTCCCCGGCCCCTTGCCAGTCTGGCAGTGCCCGGACTGGTTGGGGCGGCCGGTGCGGGGATATTGGGAAATATGGTAGCAGCCACGCTGCATATACGGTCGAGGCCGGGAGATCTGACCCTTTTGTCCATGGACTTGCTGGAAACCGTGCTGCCGGGTGAACAATTGGATGTCACCGGCTACCGGCTGGCAGATACCTCGCTGGTGGCGGCGGCCATAATCACTGCGATCCTGTTTGTGCCCCTGGTCCTGTTGTATTTCCGTTTTGCTCTGCGGCCTGCCTGGGAGGCAAACGCGGTTCTTGCCGCCAAAATCGCGGCCGGCGGCACCCTGGCCTTTATTGCCAGCTTGCTGGTGGCGGCCGGTGACTTTCAGGAGCAGGACGCCTGGTTGATGAGTGTTATTCCCCACATAGTGGCTGCTGTGGCCTGCGCAGCGTCGGCCGCGATGAGCCTGCTGTTGCTGCGGCAGCCAACTATCCGGGCGGTGACACCGTCATGGCTGTTTTTTCTGTCGGCAGCCGCAGCCGGCTTAGTGGCGCTGGCTTGCCTGGGAGTGGCTGTTACTTCCCTGGATTCGGATCGTGAAAACATTTTCTTTACGTTGCCTCTTATGATTGGCCTTTACGCCATCGTGTCCCTGTCGGCGCTTGTCTATCGGGATAAGCGTGTCTAACCTGCCATGCAATGGAAATGTCTCTGCGAAGCGTGGGGACGTTCTTTTTGCTTCGGGGGTGATATTCTTAATTATTCAATGACATAAAAACCATAGTAAGGCAGACAATTTTCGTCTGCCTTACTATGGTTTTTATGTACTGCTGATTATATGCAATCCCGGCAGTAGCGGAACATCTAGCGGCAATACCCTGAACGAAGTAAAGCATGCGGATTAACCATCCAAGACTGGCTAACCCATCACTGGAATAGGCAGAACATATTTTAAAACAGCAACAAAATGGGCGATGCTGCCTGCAAGAACAAATAAATGCCAAATAGCATGATTATATGGAATCTTGTGTACTAAATAAAATATAGCACCAACAGAATAAAAAAGACCACCGCCTACCAGCCAGTATATACCCTCAATCGGCAACGTAACTAACAACGGCTTGATCATTACTACCGCAAACCATCCCATTAATAGATAGCATAAGGTTGAGAAAACCTTAAATCGATTGACAAAAAATATTTGAAAAATGATCCCAATTATCGCGAGTACCCATATTACACTGAAAATTGTCCACCCCAGTGCGCCATGCAGAGGAATCAGAGTAAACGGTGTATAGTTGCCGGCAATCAGTACATAGATAGCTGCATGATCAAAAATCTTCAGGATATATTTTGCTCTTTCATTAGTAAAGCTGTGATAAAGTGTTGATGACAAGTACAAGAGCACCAAAGAAGTACCATAGATGATAACGCTTAGCAAATGCCAGATACTCCCATTGCTATAGACTGATGCCGTAAGCACACCAAGCCCGATTAGTGCAAAAACCGTTCCCACACCATGTGTAGCAGCATTCAATATTTCTTCTAGATTAACTTTCGCGGTCATTGCATTCTTTACCATCTACTCATCCCTTTCTGTGATTTATCCGACGGCTAACCCGCTCTAAGACTCCCCCTCTTCTACAAGTGGGGGTTAAGGGTTAAGAGCGGCTAAGCCCCTGGATAAGGGCGACTTAGCTTCAGGTGGGGTTAAAACCTCACCTGAAGCTAAGTCTACTTTATTATCCATGGTTATTATCTCTTGCCGTTTCAATTTATAACCGGGGCACTGCCGTTTCTTTGAAAAAAGAGGTCCAGGCAATACCTGGGCAATGTGCTGAGCCGGCAAAAAAAAGCAAAATATTGAGGAGGCATGGAGGGGGCCAGAAAGCCTCCTCAGTATCATCTATGGTTTATGTTTTTCTCCCCATTGACACATTAGTTCCATCAAAGGATAAAGTGATAGCCCTTTTTCAGATAAGCTGTACTCAACTTTTGGGGGAATTTGAGGATATTCTTCGCGTGTGATTAGGCCATCATTTTCTAATTCTTTCAGTTGTACACTCAGGGTCTTATGTGAGATTGTACCGATTAGTCGTTGTAATTCATTATATCGAATTGGCTGTGTTTCAACCAGCCAATACAAAATGACCATTTTCCATTTGCCGCTGATCATTGATAGAGTATAACCAAAGGGTGTATCTTTCAAGCTGCTGATTGGGCGTTGTTCTCTCATGCTCATAGTATCACTTACCTTTTCACCAGTATGCGGCATAAAAGTGCATACTTCAATTTACTTCCTTTTCATTGTAAGATATAGCTATACTTAATGTAAAGGAGCAGAATGCATGAACAAGTGTAAAATTGAAGTTATTAAAACTACATTTGATGAAGAGTTAGCGAGAGCTTATGGCTGCAAGGGACTGGGAAAATGTCCAATGCATAAAGTTGGCGATATCTATTATGGCGATTACGCTAAACCGGAAGGGCTATGTGATGAAGCCTGGAAAGCCATGTATCAATATGTATTTGCCCTGGCACATGGGAGTGACATTTTTTATTATGGTGATTGGATCGATAAGCCTGGAGTGGCAATCTGCAGCTGTAATGATGGGCTAAGACCAGTTATTTTCAAGATCACAGCCACAGATCAGGTATCAAACAAAAATTAGCTGCAAACCGATATAAGTAACAATTTATGATTTTGGACGGTGCTTTTGAGAAAGTAAGGCAAAAATAAAAGTTATTGCATAAATTGTGTTTTTATGTTATTTTTATAAGCAATATACCGAATAGGTAAATAGGTTACAATTTTATATTGTAGAAGCAGGTGCCCTCCGGGGCTTAATAGGGAAGACCGGTGAAGACGGATGTTTGACATCCTTCGAGTCCGGCGCGGTCCCGCCGCTGTAACGGTGAGTTTTGCCTCCATGATGCCATTAGGATGAACATTCTGAGAAGGCGAGGCAAAGCGATGAACCGTAGCCAGAAGAACTGCCTGTTTAGCAATCACCGAATATGGATAGCTGCTGCTGCCTATCCATGGAACCCGCGAGCGATGGGAAGGGGATTTTTGCATATGGCTGCGCCGTATTTGGAATTCCTGACGTATAGTCAGGAATTTTTATCTTACGGAACAATAAATATGTGGACCAAGTCTTCCGCTTATGCGGAGGGCTTTTCTTTATTCGTAAGTACAGTACCACCTGTTGGACGGGTGGTGCCGATTGCAAAATGAACAGGAGTGATGGAGTATTCTTAAGCGACAATTGTTGCAGCGGCTTCTTCAAATCGTTATCGTGCTTTTTGGTATTAGTTTTTTAAGTTTTCTGCTCATTTATCTGGCGCCTGGCGACCCGGTGCGAGCCATGTTCGCCGTTACCGGCAACATTCCCTCAGAAGAAATACTGGCAGATATGCGTGAACAAATGGGGCTGAACCGCCCGTTTTTGGTGCAGTATGGAAATTGGCTGATGAACTGCCTGCAAGGAGACTTTGGCACTTCCTATTCTCAGGGCAAGCCGGTGTCTCAGATGCTGGCGGTGCGGGTTCTTCCCACATTGCAGCTGGCACTTTTGTCCCTGGTGATGATGCTGGTGATGGCGGTACCGGCAGGCGTGCTATCGGCCTTGCATCAAAACCGATTTTTGGATTATTTTATACGGGCAGCGACCTTTTTCGGCATTTCTTTGCCGAATTTCTGGGCGGGACTGCTGCTCATCTATTTTGTGGCGCTTAAACTGGGATTGCTGCCGGTCGTTTCCACCGGCATGGGATTTCAAAAGATGATTCTGCCGGCCTTTACCCTGGCCTTTGCTATGGCAGGAAAATACGCACGTCAGGTTCGCGCCGCCATATTAGAGGAAATGAGCCAGGACTATGTCTATGGAGCCTTGGCAAGAGGGTTATCGGAAACGGTTGTGCTATGGCGGCACGTTATCCCCAATGCAATGCTGCCGCTCTTAACGCTGCTGGGTCTGTCCTTAGGCTCGCTGCTTGGCGGCACAGCGGTTGTTGAAGTCATTTTTTCCTACCCGGCATTGGGCAGCCTGGCCATCAACGCCATTACGTCGATGGACTACCCCTTGATTCAGGGATATGTCTTGTGGATTGCCCTGATTTATATGATCGTTAATTTGGCAGTGGATGTTTCTTACAGTTTTCTGGATCCACGCCTCAGGAAAGGGGTATAACCGGCGATGGCGCGGAGCAGGTGTCAATTTTACATATTTCTGGCCTTGGTGTTAGGCATCGTGGCAGTGGCAGTGTTTGCACCGCAGATTGCTACCCATGATCCTGGACAGGCTGTGTTGACTGCAGCCAACAAACCACCAAGCAGCGAACACTGGTTTGGAACCGATCGTATGGGGCGGGATTTGTTCTCGCGGGTTATTTATGGTACCCGCACCTCGCTGGCTTCCACTTTGGTTTTGGTAGTAAGCATCTTTACCGTAGGCGGTGTGCTTGGAGTTGTGTCCGGCTACATGGGCGGCAAAACCGATACTGTAATCATGCGTGTTTCTGATATGATGGTATCCTTTCCGGGCATGGCGCTGGCGATCGCGATGGCAGGCATTATGGGGCCGAGCATCACCAATGCCGTAATTGCTATCACTATGGTTAGCTGGACCAAGTACGCAAGACTGGCCCGCAGCCTGGTGCTAAAGGTCAAGCATCAAGATTATATTTTGGCTGCCATTATGTCTGGTTCCCGCACGCGGTATATCCTTTGGCGATATATGCTGCCTTCCGTTTTACCCACCTTAGCCATTACTGCCGCGACCGATATGGGGGGGATGATGCTGGAGCTTGCTGCCTTCTCGTTCTTGGGGCTGGGCGCACAGTCCACCTCTATTGAGTGGGGATATATGCTCAATGAAGGCCGGGCCTATCTGGAAGCTGCTCCCTGGCTGATGCTTTTTCCCGGGCTTGCCATTTTCATTACCGTAGTGGCATTCAACCTCTTAGGGGACAGCTTGCGGGATATTCTTGACCCGAAGGAGCAAATCAATATTTTTCAGAAAAAAAGGAGAGTAAGAAACATGAACAAGCAAATCAAGGTTGCAGCTCTACTGCTGGTGGTCTGTATGCTGGCTGTAACGTTAACGGGTTGTGGCGGCAGCTCACAGCAGGCAGCTGACGACAAGCATCTGAAATTTGGCTGCTATAATTATTCGGATTCCTTCGATCCGGCAAATAACGAGAATTCCAGTTGGGTTGCGATGCGTTTTGCTGTTACCGAGAGTCTTTTCCGTTTTTCCGATAAGGTGGTAGCCGAGCCTAATCTGTGTGACAATTATCAGGTTTCGGACGATTACACCACCTGGACACTGCATATCCGCAAGGGCGTTAAGTTCTCCAACGGCAATGATGTTACCCCTACAGCCGTCAAGGCGTCTCTTGAGCGCCTGTACAAAAATACCGATACTGCGCAGGGCGGCAAAGGCAACTCCAAGCCGAAGGGTTACTTGATTTACAATTCCATTACGGCAGATGACGCGGCCGGAACGGTAACCATCGTGTGCAGTAAGCCTACCTCTAATGTTCCCGGTATTCTGTCACACCCCTATTTTGCCATTATTGATGCGTCTGTGGCCGACAAGGAAATTATCGGGACAGGGCCGTATAAGGTGGACAGTTTTAAAGCCGGGGTTAGTGTGGAGATGTCCCGCAATCCGCATTACTGGAATGGAGCTGCTCCTTATGAAAAGGTAACGGTTATGTTTATTGATGACAGCTCCACCAAGGCCATGGCATTGAAGCGGGGCGATGTCGATCTGGTTGAGAACATTACCACCGCCAGCGATTTGCAATCGCTTTCCAACGACAAGGCCTATTATGTTTCCACTGCGGCGGGTGTGCGTACCGCCAACGCCTATATGAATTTCCACGGGGCACTGAAAAATGATGCCTTGCGTCAGGCTATCATGATGGCACTGGATAAGCAAACCATGTGTGATATCACGACGTCAGGCATGTATAAGCCGGGTATTTCGGTATTGCCTTCTTCATTAGCCTATAATTATGATAAACTGACCAATCCGTTTCCCTTCAACAAGCAGGCGGCTATCGCCCTATTGGACCAGGCTGGTATTGTGGATAAAGACGGTGACGGCTGGCGCGAGCTTGACGGGAAAATGATCAATCTGGATCATGTTGCCTTTACCAGCCGTAATCTGAACGACTTGGCCGAGGCCGTTGCCCTCCAGCTAGCCGAAATCGGCATTAAGGTAACAGTCAATATCCGCGATTATGATACTGCACTTGCCTTGTTAAAGGCAGGCGAGTTCGACCTGTGGACCTGCAATACGCTTACTGTGGGTGTAGGTGATCCGCAAGCCTACTTGGGCAACTGGTACTCCGGCAACTCCGGCGGTTTCGGCTATTATTCCAATCCCAAGTATGATGCCGCTTTTGAGCAGCTGATGGTGGAGATGAACAAGGATCGCCGGGTGGAGCTTATTACCCAGCTGCAGCAGATTCTGATTGATGATGCCGCTACAATCGCCTATGGCTACTATAACAGCCGGATGTTCAGCCGGGCTAACAAGGTTACAGGGGCAGATATTGCCACTATCGACTATTATTGGCTGACCACCGGCATCAAGCCTGCAAGGTAATGCTATGATGCTTCAGTTTCGTAATATATCGGTTGCCTATGGGGATGGGGGGCCATCCCTTACAGGCTTTACGCTGGATGTAGCGGCGGGAGAGATAGTCGCGTTGGTTGGCGAAAGCGGCAGCGGTAAAACCACTGCCATCCGGACGGCAATTGGACTCTTACCCGGCGGCGGTGAAGTTGTCGACGGGGATATTCTGTTTAACGGAAAATCCCTGCTTACGTTATCGCCCGACGAATGGCAGTCTTTGCGCGGCCGGCAAATGTCGATGATTTTTCAGGATTCGGGGGCTATGCTCAACCCCATCCGCCGGATTGGCAGTCAGTTTGTTGAATATATTCGTGCCCACCGGTCTGTACAGAAGCAGGAAGCATGGGAGATGGGGCGGGTGATGCTGGAGCGCATGGGACTGCCCCATAGCGAGACCATCATGAATTCTTATACTTTTCAGCTTTCCGGCGGGATGCGCCAGCGGGTGGGCATTGCTATGGCGATGGTGTTTCAGCCGCGGATTCTTTTGGCTGATGAACCTACCAGCGCCCTGGATGTTACAACCCAATCGCAGATTATCCGGCAGATGCTGGAGCTTCGCGAGAAATATGGCACCGCGATTCTGCTGGTAACCCATAACCTTGGTGTGGCTGCCTATATGGCAGACCGCATCATTGTCATGAAGGATGGCCGCATCGTTGAGCAGGGAACCAGGGAGAGACTTTTACAGCAGCCGGCTGCCTCTTATACCCGGGATTTGCTGGAAGCTGTTCCGTCCATGAGGGGGGAACGCTATGTCTGAGTTTATTCTGGAGGGCAGGGGCTTGACTCAACGCTACAAAACCGATACCGGTCGTGTTCTCACCGCTTGCCGTGCTGTCGATGTCACGCTGCGCAAGGGGGAAACGCTGGGCATTGTGGGCGAGAGCGGCTGTGGCAAAAGTACGCTGCTGCGGATTCTGACACAGTTGGAGCGTCCTGCTGAAGGCCGGTTGTTTTTCAATGGCCAAGAGATTACTTTTCTCAAAGGCGAGTCTTTGCGCCGCAATCGCTGCCATATCCAAATGGTATTTCAGGATCCGGCTGCCAGCTTTTTTCCGCGTATGAAGGTCGGCGAAGCCATTACCGAACCGCTCCGTAATTTTCGCAAGCTTTCCCGGCAAGAGATGCTGGGCAAGCAAGCCGAGCTGTTGGAACTGGTGGGCTTGCCGGCAGAGTACGCGGACCGGTATCCTCATTCCATGAGTGGGGGCCAGCGGCAGCGGCTTGCCATAGCCAGGGCGTTGGCGCTTGATCCGGATATTCTGATTTGTGATGAGGCCACTTCCGCCTTGGATGTGTCGGTACAGCGGCAGATTATTGAACTGCTGGCAGACATTCAACGACAGCGCGGATTGTCAATCATTTTTGTTTGTCATGATCTGGCGCTTGTCCAGTCGATAGCGCACCGGGTAATGATTATGTATCTGGGCGGTGTTGTGGAAGCGCTGCCTGGTGATCAAGTGTGGAATCAGGCCTGCCATCCCTATTCCAAGGCGCTCTTGAGTTCTGTTTTCGCAACAGATATGGATTTTGACAAGCCGCTCAATACGCTGGAAGGAGATGTGCCCAGTCCACTTGATTTGCCGTGCGGCTGTTCTTTTCATACCCGCTGCTCCAGCTGCGTGGAAATTTGCAGGCATGAACAGCCGGTGCTGCGGGAGATTGCTGCGGCGCATCAAGCGGCGTGTCATCTATTATTATAAAAGGCGGGATCATATGAAGGTTTGGACAATATGCGGACAGGCTGTTGCATGCGGTGAAAAAAAGCAGATTATGCTGACTGCAGATATTGCCGGCTGTGAAATGCCGGCAGTGATGATCAAAGGGATGAAGCCCGGAAAAACTGTTTTAATTACGGCAGCCGTTCATGGTGATGAATATCCGGGTATCATTGCGGCAATCAGGGCGGCAAATGAAATTGACCCGGCGGCTGTAACCGGGCAAATTTTGATCATCCCTTGTGTTAACACAGCCGGATTTTGGGCAGGCAGCCGGTATGTGCCGTCAGATGGCGTCAATCTCAACGCCAACTACCCTGGTAAAGCTGATGGGACGGCAGGCGAGCGAATCGCCGACTTTTTTGTTAGAGACATATTCCCCCAAACAGATTTTATCATTGACTTGCATAGCGGGAGCGCCATGGAGCCGCTGACGCCATGCCTGTTTTTCCCGGATACGGCAGGTGATGTGGTGCGGCAGGCAGCCAAAGCCGCTGCTTGCATCACCGATATTCCGTATTTGATCGCCTCAACGGCAACAACAGGCCATTACAGCTATGCTGCCAGCGCCTTGAAAATTCCGGGGCTGTTATTGGAACGCGGCCATAGCGGCCTGTGCGAAGATAGTTGGGTCGAGGCATATTACCGGGATATCCGGCTTTTGCTCAGGCATCTGGCTGTATATCCTTACGATGATAATAAGGCTGTATGCCCTAAAAAGGTGTTTCATAAAACTATCTATTTGTCTGCCGTGCATGCCGGCCTCTGGTTTCCCGCCATTACTGCCAACGCAGCTGTCAAGGAAGGCGATTTGCTCGGCCGGATGGAGGATTTTTTCGGGAACACCATAGCTGAGTACCGGGCTCAAGCTGACGGCACGGTGTTTTATTATAGGGGAGGCTTGGCGGTAAAACAGGGTCAGGAGTTGGTAGCTTACGGCCTGGAGAGATATGCTGAATAGGGCAGCTGACGACGTAAAACAGGCGGTTTTATAGTATAAACCGGAGGTAGGCAAAGACGAATTGGTTCAAGCATCCGATACTGTTTATAGTAACTAAGTGAACTTGTTGCAGCGGCTTCCGTTTAGGCCAAAAGCCTGGCGGTAAGCCGTTTTTTATGCCGAAAAATGAATATTTTTTGTAATAATACTATACAATATGTAAGTTTTCAGTAAAATCATCCAAGTTATGCATATTTTGTGAGTCTGGTGCTTATGATAATACTGGGGATAGTTTGAGTTAACAGACTAACTGTTAACCAACATTAGACCAGTAAGCGAGGTGATGTATTTGAAGCTGCCGCGAATAAGTAACAAGCAATGGGCCTGTTTGGGCGGGGTTGCTCTGCTGACCGGAGTTTGGATTGCTCCCGGGCCGAGGGTCTCGCCGGAGACGGTTGTGAAAACACCTGCAGCCGAAGAACAACAAGTGGTGGAACCACCCCCAACTGCCGCTGTCCAGTCAAGTCAGCAGCCAATCCAAAAATATACGGTAGTGGCTGGAGACACTTTGAGTGGTATTGCTCAGCAACATGGCATTGACCTTGATACACTAATGGCAGCAAACCCTGGCATCAGCGACCTTATTCACCCTGGTGACCAACTGGATATAGTGGCCAATAAGGGCGTAATTTACCAGGTAAATACCGGGGATACCTTATGGGATATTGCGCATACATATGGTATACGGGTGGAGGAAATCAAGTCAGCCAATAGTAAACAGGATGATCATCTTGCTGTTGGCGAAAAACTTTTCATTCCCGGAGCACGTTGGGCCAGAGCCGAAACGGCGGTAGCGCGGGCCACGGTCAGCCGGTTTATTTGGCCGACCAGGGGCGAAGTATCCTCTCCGTTTGGCTGGCGCTGGGGCCGGCTCCATGCCGGCGTTGATCTTGCCAACGATATTGGCACCCATGTTATGGCTGCCCGGGCAGGGAGAGTCATCTGGGCCGGATGGCGGGGCGGCTACGGCTATACTGTCATGTTGGATCATGGCGGCGGTTATGTCAGTCTCTATGGCCATCTGGACGATTATTTTGTTGAACGGGGCCAATATGTACGGGCAGGTCAACGGATTGCCTCAATGGGCAATACCGGCAATTCGACAGGCCCGCACCTGCATTTTGAAATCCAAAAAGACGGCGAGGCGGTAGACCCGATGGGGCTGCTGCCGTAAAAAAAAGAGATTGCCATTGCGGCAATCTCTTTTTTTGAGGAAGGCTCGTCTTAAATCAGTTGTTAATTTGCCTAATAAAAACAACTTCCTCATCCATTGTTTTAAGTCCATTATCGGTACAATGTAAAGATTTGTCGTAGCCTGGAGTCGAAAATATTGTTATAATCAAACTGTTCTAAACTTTGTGAGCGGTAGTTAACAAATAGAGTTCGTACCATAATGGGAGATGAAACTGTGATGGGCGAGTTAAACGCAGTATTATTGGGAAGTCCGGAAGTTTACTGGAATGGCAGGAAACTGGTTTTCCCTTTTGCCAAGAGTGAAGCGCTTCTTTATTACCTCTTAGTCAAGAAAAGTGCTTCGCGGGAAGAGTTGGCGGCGCTATTATGGGGTGATATGGAGGACGCGGCAGCTAAGAAAAATTTGCGCAATACTATTTATCTGCTTAAAAAGCTGATTGCCGATGATTTTCTGTTGACACCATCACGGGCTAATGTGCTGCTGAATAGTCAAGCCATTGCTGCCAGTACCGATTTACAAGAATTCTTTGCTGCCGGGCTGGAGGAGTCGCTGGTTTTATACCGGGGAGAATTTTTAGCAGGCTTCGCCTGTAAGGACGCCGAGCTGTTTGAAACATGGTTAAGTGGTGAACGGGAGCAAATCAGAGAAGAACTGGTCTCCCGTTTTACCAAAATCATTGTAGGCAAGATGAATAATAAGGATTACGCAAGTGCCAAACGTTACCTGAAGCGTTTGATTGCATTGGATGAACTCAATGAAAGCGCTTATCGCGCGCTAATGAAAATTTATGAACGCGAGGGCGCTTTTAATAAGGCTATTGATGTATATAGCGCACTTGCCGCAAAAGTTAGCGCCGAACTGGGATTAGAACCTGACAATAAAACAAAAGAAGTTTATAATCGTATTCGAGCGCGGAAATTCGTTAAGCCGGACAGACCTAGAGAGTTTGGCGGGGAAATATTTTTCGGACGGGAACGGGAATTAGCACTGCTTACCAATATGTATGAAAACTTTTGCGCCGGGCGGCAACCACGGTCGCTGGTTCTGGTTTGTGGTGAACAGGGTGTGGGAAAGACGGCCATTGTGCAGCAGCTAACAGAGCGTGTGGGCGGTGGCAGTGTGCTTTTACGTACCCAGTGCTATCAAGCCGAAAAAGAGTACCCCTATAAGGCGTGGAACCAAATTCTAGGTCAGGCATTGGGATTCTTGGGCGAAAGAGGCGTAGTATTGCCTGCCATGTGGCGGCAGGTAATGTCCTATGTCTTTCCGGCCATTGTCAGTACTACAGCACCGGACTCCGAGCACGGTTTAATCAATGCGTATGACATCCATGCCGGTATGGTGGAAGAAATTATGGGCGCCATACTTGGCCAGGTTGCCGGTCAGGGGAAACTGCTCTTGATTGTGGAAGATATTCAATGGCTTGATACTTCCGGGTGGTCTGTGCTCAATTATATTATCCGGACCCTTGACAGGCAGGTATTGTGTATTGCTACTTGTCGCAGCGAATACAGGCAGGAGATGGGGCGGTTTACCGGAGAGTTTGAGAAGGCCGGTTTGCTGGAATGTATTGTGCTGGAAAACTTTAGCCTGGAGGAAGTAGCCAGGTTTTCTACGCAGGTGCTTCCTCCTGATAAGGTAAATGCAGAATTACAACAGAAGCTTTATGAATATACAGAGGGAAATGCGCTATTTTTAGTAGAGAGCTTTAAGCTTATTCAGCTAGGACAGGAACTGGGACTTTCGGCACGTTTGCGCGGCGTTTTGCAGGAGCGGTTCAATGCTGTTTCGGACAATGCCCGGAAAATACTTGAAGTTATTTCCGTTTTTTTCAGCGATATTAGTTATGATGAACTTTTTGCTGTCTGCGGTATGGATGAATTCGGGATTGTGGAAGCTATTGAGGAGCTTCAGCAAAAACGTCTGATTCAGGAAGTTGATAGCGCGGCACTGGGTCGTAGAGGACCTATTTATAAATATAGCCATACGCGAATCCGGGAGTATGTGTACTCCCAATTGTCATCCCTCAGGCAGCGAATGCTGCACAGAAAAGCCGGAACCTACCTGGAGGGACTGATGGAGCGGGACCTTAGAGGCCAGGATTTGTATTCGGAAATTTTGTATCATTATTCTCAGATTGAGGAGAAAGTCAAAGTACTGGAATACACTGTTAAAATAGCCGAGAGGTATTCTTGCCCGCAGTATGAACTATTCCCTGACCTTAGTGAAATTCTCCGGGGTGGTAATGCCTGTGTTTTTGACGATGGTGCACAAATACTGCGGCACCTGGACAACATCCGGGAGCTCTTAGCTGAACTGGAGCACTGCACGGTGGATAAAAAGGGCATAGGCAGGTTTCGTGTTGCGTATTTAGAAATGTTAGGACGGTATTATATTTGGCAGGGTAATCATCGGGAGGGCCTCAAAGCCATTCATCAAATGCTGCGTTTGTCAGCTAAGTTGAATTTTGATGATTACCTGATTAAAGGGTATCAGCAGGTCGTATATTGTGGGATTCAAATTCGCCATCCAAGATTAATCGAATGGTTTGCCGGGAAACTGCTTAAGAAAGCCAATGAGGCAAATTTAGCAGAAAAGACGGCTATTGTATCCAGATTTTTGGGAATAGCTCATGCTTTACGGCGAGAGCAGGAACTGGCAGAACAGTGTTACCGGCAGTCATTATCCGTGTTTAAGCGGCTGGGCGAAGAAAACTCCAATTATAGTTTGCATATAGCAGCCGCCTATAATTATATCGGTGAGCTCAGGCGAACGGACGGCAACTTGGCAGAAGCCTTATATTATTATGAGCAGGCTATACGCATAACTGGCAAACATACCGTTAGCGCCGGGTTTTCCATCTTTCTCATCAACGCCGGGTTTGCTGCCTATGAGTTGGGCGAATACGGTAAGTCTTATCAATACCTTGAGGACGCCTTAGGTCTAGGCCAGCGGTTTGGGGACCAGCGCGGCTATTGGTGTCTCAGGTGCTATTCAACACTGCACTCTTTACTGGCATTACTGGCTATCAGGGATAAGCGGCTGGAGGCAGGACTGCAGCATTTAAAAAAAGCCGATACAATTTTACAAAGGCATTATGATGCCTACCAAGCCGGAGTAATCTGGCGGACAAAACTCCAGCTTGCTATCTGGATGCAGCAAGACGGTAAGCTTAGGCAAGCCTTCAGAGATTATTTGCCGTTACCGGTTGAAGAGTATTACCGGCGGGGGAAAGAAATTTTTCTGCATCTGGATAGTGTGCTCGATCAGCGGTTACTGGATGAAGTCTATGCGGGTTATAAGGGGAGTTAAGTGCTTGTTTTGGAGCGTCGCCTGATTATAAAACTCCTGTTAATTTGTATTAATAACAGGAGTTTTAGCTTTTTATAGTAAAGGTATAATTTATAAATTTTATCAATCTGCGGACTTAAGTTTGAATTTTTAAGTTGATAGATAACTGAAAATTCTATCGCTTAATATTGACAGTAATTAATATAGATAAGTATACTAATGGTATACAAGTTAATAGGAGGATCATGTGTTTAAATTAAGTCAGGAAATAAATAATCCACAGAAAAAAACATTAACGAAAGTGGCCTATCAAAAAATTCTGGATATGATTATTGAGGATGAAATCTCTTCTGGTGGTATTTTAAGTGAAAATGTATTGGCAGATTTATTAGGGATGAGCAGAACACCTATTAGAGAAGCCTTAAGGATGTTGCAAAAAGATGACTTAATTGAAGTAATTCAGGGGAGTGGAACGTTTGTTAAGAGTGTTACAGAAAAAGAACTCTCCGACCTTTTTTCAGTTAGAATTAGCCTTGAATGCTTAGCCGTAGAAAAAGCCATTCATTATATTGATGATCAGCAAATTGATAAAATGATAGCCGAGTGGGAAGCACTGAAACATAGTACTGATATAAATTGGAAGCAGGTTGTATCATCAGATAATGAACTGCATCGTATGATTATATATAAGAGTCATAACAATATTTTAAAACATATATATAATTTATTAAATAGTAAGATTCTTAGATATCAGCGATTAGCGGCTAAATCATTGGGGAATTCGGAAGTAACTATACTTCAACATCTCGAATTATTAAGGCTATTAAAAGCAAAAGATAGTAAACAGATTTGTGCTAGTTTGGAAAAGCACTTAATACAGTCGATGGAATACATTATGAAGAATATGTAAAAAAATTTTAAAGCAACTTGTATACAACCTGAATACATATAATTTTATTCTATAAATCTGTTAAAAGGTAGAGCTGAGCTCTTTAACAGAATGTTTAGTAGTTTCATTCTGATTTACAGGAGATGATTTTTATGTGTATGTTACGTGTCGTAATGTTTGGAACACCTGCTATTTACTGGAATGATAATAAAGTATTTTTCCCATTTGCGAAAATGGAGGCGGTACTATATTATTTGTTAGTTGAGGGCGAATGTACACGTGATAAGTTAGCAATGTTACTTTGGGGAGAAAAGGCGGATCAGGATGCAAAAAAGAATTTAAGGAATACGATTTATTCAATCAAAAAAATGATATCACCTGAATTGTTTATTACACCAACTCGAAAAATGATTTCTCTCAATAATAAATTGATTTATGCTACAGATATTGAATTATTGAATACAGATGTACAAGATTTTTTGCAAAAGCAATCCGGTGAGTTTCTGGAAAACTTTTACTGTAAAGATGCGGAGCTATTTGACGATTGGGTTATGGGAAAGCGTCTGGAATTTAAAGAAATAATGATAACGCGTCTCACTAGTGGCATACTGAATTTTATACATAATAAACAATACACAGATGCGAAAAAGCACATTAAGCAATTAATAAAAATAGATGAGTATAACGAAAGTGCCTATCGTTTATTAATGAAGATTTACGAACGTGAAGAAGCTTTTTATAAGGTCACTGAAACTTATCATAAATTAGAAAAAAAATGGGCTGATGAACTGAATTTATGTCCTAGCAATAAAACTAAAGAAATATATGCAAGAGTGGCTCAACAGCATAAACAGAGATTAGATGCACTTGAACACATTACCAAATTTGCTAGGGATTTGACGATAATTTGGCGTTGATTTTGCGATAACTATAATATTATGTTTGTGGTAACGATGGTATTTTTCAATCTGGGAAAAGGGGCAAGGTAAAACAGTAAAGCAACCCTAAAAATTCTAAAATTAAGGAGTGAAAAGTAGTATGAATGTGTATTCGGTCAGCATGATAGTTTACTTTATTATCGCTTTCGCCATTGCGATTATCTATAGTCGCAAAAGAACGACCTCTAATGAAGATTTCTTTTTAGGGGGACGGCAGTTTGGAATAGTTTTCGTATTTTTTACAATGATGGCAACGTTTTTGGGGGCCGGTACAACTGTGGGAACAACAGCGTGGATATGGAAACGCGGGTTGTCGCAGGTGTGGATGACTGCGGGATACGCAGTGGTGTTTTTGTTTATCGGGCTGTTTTTGGCCGCGCGTGTCCGGCGGTTTGGCACTTATTGTAACGCCTACACCTTTGCCGATTTTTTGGAGATGCGCTATAACAAATCGGCTCGTTACATAGGTGCTACTTTGATGTGGTTTGCGTTTATGTCAATTGCTGCGTTTCAGTATATGGGTATAGGCAGAATTATTAATACCGTTACAGGCATTGACTACAATATCGCAGTATTGATTGCCGCCCTGATTACTATCTTATATACTTCGTATGGCGGTATGTGGGCGATTGCCATAACCGGGGTAGTTAAAGGCGCCTTGGTCTTTATTGGTATTCTTATTATGGCTCCTGTTCTTTATATGAAGGCTGGAGGAATGGAAGGGATAGCAAGCGCTGTGCCTGTGCAGCATTTTAGTTTAGTTGGCTACATTTCGCCAGGGCAGGCTTTGACATGGTTCCTGGTGTTCTTTTTAGGGATCATACCGATGCAGGACTGGTGGCAGCGGGTTTTAGCCGCCAAAGGTGAACGTGAAGCTCGCCTGGGTTTAATGTATCTGGTAGCAGGCTTTGTGTTTATTGAAACGCTTATTTATATGATTGGATTTGCTGGCAAGGTTTTAGAACCCAATATTGCGAATCCGGAAAGCTTATTTCCAACTCTGGTAATCCACCATTTCAGTCCCTATATTGGCGGGTTGCTGCTAGCGGCGCTAGTCGCTATTATTACCAGCACAGCCTCGGCTTGTTTGCTGGTTGCTTCAACCCATTTTACCCGTGATTTGTATAACGGGATCATCAAGCCAAATGCTACCGATGCGGAATTGCTGAAATTTTCAAAAATATCGACACTGGGCTTAGGCGTTTTAGTATTAGTGTTTGTATTTGCCGCACCAGGCATGTTTGAGCTATTTGTAATCAGTGCGGATATTCTGGGGGCATCTCTGACGGTGCCGATATTGGCCGGTTTCTTTGTGCCCAGGGTTGGTGAAAAGGCTGGATTTTACGCTATGCTTGCCGGTATTATCGGCTGGGCTGTCAGTTATATGGGATGGCATCCTATGGGCTTTGGTCCGGCGGCAGTGGGGGGATTTTTCTCTCTCATTACTGTCATAATTGGTATGATGGTATTGCCGCCTGCCGATCGAGCTGTTTTAGAAAAAATGGGATTGATGAAACCGGACGAAACTGTCAATGTAATTAAAGGATAAGAACTTGGTTTGGGGGATGAATGAGATGGAATTGACACAAATGGAACAAGAGATGCTGGAAGGAAAACATGGTGAAGGCGTTGCTTTAGCTATGAAAGTGCAGGTTGCAACAGGGGAAGCGTTTGGTGCTGCCCGTATGGTTCCTATTACCAGGGCCCATGTGGCTCTTAGCAATCAGGATGCAGATACATGGTTTGCCGAAAAAATGGCAAAGGCAGGTGCAAAATGTAAGATTGCCCCTACTGTTAATCCAGGATTTTCATTGAAATATTTCTGTGGTCATTGTCAGTCACAAAAGGCAATGACAGCAGAAGATGTAGATATGATGCACAGAACACATAATGCCTATAAGCAGCTGGGAGCCGTTCTGACTTACAACTGCACCCCTTATTTAGGCAGTAATATTCCTCAGTTTAAAGAAGTTATCGGGTTTTCGGAATCCAGTGCTACCCCCTATGTAAATGCGGTATGGGGAGCAAGAAGCAATCGGGAATCTTCGCTGAGTGCGTTATGTGCTGCCATTACCGGGCTAGTACCGGAATACGGGCTTTTGCTGGATGAAAACCGTAAAGGCGATATCCTGGTGGAAGTACAGGCCGATATGGATAATGATTTTGCCTATCAAATGCTTGGCTATATGGGGAAAAAAATTGGACCGGGAATACCGGTATTTGTTGGCATAGCTAAACGTCCTACGCCGGAAGCCTTAATGAATTTAGGAGCGCAGCTGAATACCTCAGGGGCTTACGGAATGTATCATATCGTAGGCGTAACGCCGGAGGCTCCGACGCTTGAAGCGGCATTTGGCGGCAAGGAACCGGCAAGAAAAGTGGTAATTACCAACCAGGACTTAAAAGAAATTCGCGATGCTATTTCGCATGCACCAGGGCGTATTGATTTTGCCTTATTTGGTTGCCCGCATTTCAGTATTAATCAAATAAAGCAAGTGGCGGATATTGTTCAGGGGAAGAAGTTAGCTGTTGATTTATGGATCATGACTTCCGCTAATAATAAGTATCTTGCCGAGAGAATGGGGCTTAAAGAAATTCTTAATGCGGCAGGTGCTGATATTGTAGAGGAAACCTGTATGGATCAGCCATGCTGGCATTTTTTGAAGGGGAAAGTCGGTATTACCGATTCACCTAAATTGGCATATTATCCGAAAAAACGCGGAATAAATTTTGTCATCAGGGATTTAGAAACCAGTGTTCAAGCTGCATTGAAAGGAGAAGTAGAATAAATGAAGGATAATTTTTTATGCCATAAGCTTTCAGAGGGTGTGGTTGAAGGTGAAGTACTCATATCCCAAGATGATATTTGTTACTATCTGGTTGATCCCGCTACAGGCAATGTAATTGAGAGTGGGCATGATATTGAAGGACAAAGCGTAGCGCAAAAGATATTGGTGTTTCCTGGCGGCAAAGGCAGTTCAGTTGTACAGGCAGACGGCCTGTTCCAATTGTTAATGAAAAAAAATGCCCCCAAAGCCATGGTCATTAAAAACCCTGAGACAGTGTTGGTCACTAGTGGTATCATTATGGAAATTGCCATGGTGGATAAAGTGGAAGAACAGTTTTATAGCAGTATTAAAAATGGCGATATAGTTCGAGTAGATGCAAATAACGGTGAAATTTCGATATTGTGCAGAAAGTAGCAAATGCCAGAATACAGTGTTGGTACAGGATGCCAACACTGTATTCTTAACTAATGGGATAGGAGGCAACGAAAATGAAATGCCAGATGAAATTAATTGAAGTACCATACGGGAACGAGACAGTAAGAGCATCGGTTTCTGCGGATTCGGTAATTTTTAATGGTACTATGCCCGAGTGTTCTCCGTTAGCTGACTTAGAAGCTGTGGTGCTTGCCAGACTAGATTGTCCGACTGGCTGTAAGCCGTTAAAAGAGTTGGTGTCACAGTCAGACAAAATTATGATTTTGGTGGAAGATAATACGCGGCAAACGCCGGTTAAACGCATTTTGCCTGTTTTGATTAATTATCTGGAGCAACACGGGGTTAAAGCCGGTCAAATTGAAATATTGATAGCAACAGGCACGCATCGTATTATGACTGAAGAAGAAATAATTGAGAAGGTAGGTTTGGATGTTTTTCGCAAGCTTAGAATTTATCAGCACGACTGTACGGAAAAAAATGATATTGCCGACTTGGGTACTGTAGCGGTAGGGCCGAATAAGATACCGGTTCAGGTGAACAAACGGGCACTGGCTGTGGATTTTATTTTAGGTTTGGGTAATATTGTGCCACATTGTGATGCCGGTTATAGCGGTGGCGGCAAAATTGTGCAGCCTGGAATCTGTGGTATTGCTACTACGGCAAGCACGCATATTACGGGGGCATTGCTGGAAGAGATTCCGCTGGGTGATGCCGAGAATCCGTGCCGGTTAGGAATTGAAAAGGTAGCGGAGAGAGTAGGCTTACGATTCATTATCAACACAGTTATGAATGCCAATCAGGAAGTTGTCGATGTGGTCGCAGGCGACTTTGTTACAGCGCATCGCGAAGGGGCTAAAATAGCTGCCAAGGTTTACGGAGTAGATATACCGGCATTAGCTGATATAACAATTGTAAGTTCGCACCCGTGTAATATTGATTATTGGCAAGCTATGAAAGGTCTGGTTGCAGCTTATTTCACCGTTAAAAACGGTGGCTATATCATTTTCGTTTCTCCGTGTTATGAAGGACTTGAGCATAATCATCCGAAACTAAGAGAGTGGTTAAAATATTCCTATAAGGAAGGCTGTGATGTAGCCAGACATACAGTTTTGGATGATGAAAGTTCGGATTTGGTGGCGGCTGATATTGCTATTTGCAATGCCAGAATTCGTGAAAAAGCCAACATTTTGATTGTGAGTGACGGCTTGAGTCAGGAAGATATTGGTGTTCTTGGCTACGCAAAGTTTGATACGCTTCAGGCGGCAGTAGACTATGTATTGCAGAAATTTCCTAATGGGAAGATCGGAGTTCTGCCTCGCGGCGGAGATTGCCTGCCGATAAGGCGGTAATTCCAGTTGTTGCTTTCTGCTCAAAAAAAGCATTGACAAGTTCTGAATGCTTAACTTATAATATATTTAAAGTTAAGAAAATTTAAAATTGTAGAAATGCCTATAGCTATTAGAAATTAGGGGGCAAAACTCTATTTGAGTTTTGCCTCCTTTTTATATTATTAAAAAGAAAGAGGGGAAAACGAAGTGTCCGAACATTCTCAAGCTGAAGGATTGCACAGAGGGCTAAAAAACCGGCATATTCAATTGATTGCCTTGGGAGGGGCTATCGGTACAGGGCTGTTTTACGGATCAACCAAAGCTATTCAAATAGCTGGCCCGTCTGTTATGCTTTCTTACTTGATTGGCGGTATCATCATTTTTTGGATTATGCGTCACATGGGTGAAATGCTTGTTGACGAACCTGTATCAGGCTCCTTCAGTCATTTTGCCTATAAGTACTGGGGGGATTTTCCCGGTTTTCTGTCAGGCTGGAATTATTGGATGGCCTATGTGCTTGTCAATATGGCAGAACTGACGGTAGTAGGGAAATATATTCAGTTTTGGTGGCCGGATATTCCGGTGTGGGTCACGGCCCTGGTATGCTGGGCTTTTCTTACTGTGGTTAATTTAATCAATGTTAAGCTATACGGAGAATTTGAATTCTGGTTTGCCATTATCAAAGTAGTAGCCATTATCGGTATGATTGTTTTTGGTACACTGATTCTCTTAAAAGGGGATGCAGGAAGCGCAAGCGGTGTGGGTAATCTGTGGAATCATGGCGGCTTTTTCGCCAATGGTCTGGAAGGCTTCCTTTGTTCTTTGGCTATTGTCATGTTTGCCTACGGCGGGACTGAAATGGTAGGGGTCGCAGCCGGGGAAGCCGATAATCCCAAAAAGACTATTCCTAAGGCCATTAACCAAGTTATGTGGCGGATATTGATTTTCTATGTTGGCGCTTTGCTGGTTATTTTGATGATCTATCCGTGGAATCAATTAGGGGTAGGCGGAGCCGAAGGCAGTCCCTTTGTCCAGATTTTCTCGAAAATAGGCATTTCCTCGGCAGCGGCCTTGTTGAATGTCGTTGTAATTACGGCGGCTCTTTCAGCTTATAATAGCGGTCTTTACACTAATGGACGCATGCTTTATAATCTGGCGCACCAAGGCAATGCTCCGGCCATTTTTAAAAAATTGAATAAGGCGCAAATACCGGTAGCGGGAGTGTTATTTTCGTCTTTCCTGATGGGCTTGGTGGTATTTTTAAACTATCTTATCGAAAGTCAGGTTTTCGTTTATCTGATGGCATTGGTTGTTTCTGCTGATATTATTAGCTGGGTAATGATTAGTGTCAGTCATATGAAATTCCGCAAGGCCAAGTCAGCTCAAGGGGAAAAGACCGACTTTCCGGCAGTATGGTATCCTGTCACCAACTATATTTGCATGGGCTTTTTGGCCATGGTATTTGCCCTGATGGGGTATATGGGCGGCGACTGGCGCATTTCCTTGTACCTGACCCCTATTTGGCTTATTGTCCTGTATCTTGGCTATAAATGCAAACCACAAGCCAGCGAGGGTTCCAAAGCAATAATGAAATGATGAGAACTAAGGGGTAGGCTTGGAAATAAGTTTACCCTCCCTTGTCGAAAAGATATTAGACTTGACTTTAGCAGTCTTGTCAACTATTATAAAAATGAGGTGCCTTCCTAAGATGCGAGAGATGAGAACTGGGTAGGCGGAATGGTTTAATTGAAGTAGTTTTACCGGTTTTTGTGAGATGCGAATGTTACTGAATAGCGTGCCCACAGTTATGAGATATTAGGGGGTAAACTCATTGATGAGTTTTACCCTCTTTTTTATTTTCAAAAAAATGGAGGTATAGTCATGATATTATTAGACGGATATGCGTTAACTCTATCAGATGTTGTAAAAGTAGCCAGAGAGTATGAGGAAGCAGGTTTAAGCGAGCAGGGCCGTAAACAAATTGAGGACAGTCGCGCCATTGTGGATAGAATCCTGGAAGCTGAGACTCCGGTATATGGTATTTCCACCGGTTTCGGCAATTTTAGCCAAATCTTTATTTCTAAGGAAAAAAGAGAAAAACTGCAAAAAAACCTGATTCTTAGTCATGCCACCGGTGTGGGCGAGCATTTGCCGGAAGATGTTGTGCGGGCTGTTATGCTGCTCCGGGCCAACTCATTGGCCAAAGGCTATTCGGGGATTAGGCTTTCTACGGTACAGCGGCTTTTAGAACTGCTGAACAAGCGCATAACCCCAGCCATTCCGTCAAAAGGCTCGGTGGGAGCCAGCGGTGATTTGGCGCCACTGTCCCATATGGTGTTAGTCATGCTGGGAGAAGGCGAGGCTTATGTTAATGGCAAGTTAATGAGTGGGGCAGAAGCACTGACAGTGAGCGGCCTGGAACCGATAGCCCTGGGCGGTAAGGAAGGACTGGCCTTGATTAATGGTACGCAAATAATGACTGCTGTCGGCTCAATGGTATGGCAGGATGCTGTGAACCTGATGAAGACCGCCGATGTTGCAGCCGCTCTGTGCACCGAAGCCCTGAAGGGCACCCGCACTGCCTTTGATCCGCGAATTAGTCAGGTTAGAGCGCATATCGGACAGGTGGCTACCACGGAGAATATGCTGCGGTTGACTGAAAACAGTCCGATTATTGAGTCGCATATCGATTGTGCCAAAGTACAGGATGCGTACTCTTTGCGTTGTGTTCCGCAGGTACATGGTGCTTCCAAAGATGCTTTGCGGCGGGCGGAAGAAACCCTTACTATCGAGATCAATGCGGCTACCGATAATCCGTTAATTATGCCAGATACCGGTGAAGCCATTTCCGGCGGCAATTTTCATGGACAGCCCATTGCCCTGGTAATGGATTATCTGAAATTGGCCTTGGCCGAACTTGGCAATATTTCGGAACGGCGTACCAACCGTTTGCTGGATTCCCATTTGAGCGGACTGCCGTCATTTTTGACTGCTTATCCGGGAGAAGATTCAGGGCTGATGATTACCCAGTATACGGCAGCTTCGTTAGTGTCGGAGAACAAAGTACTGGTGCATCCGGCAAGTGCTGACTCCATTCCTACCTCGGCCAACCAGGAGGATCATGTCAGCATGGGAACAATTGCGGCCCGTCAGGCACGGGAAATTTTGGAGAATGTCCGCCATATTCTGGCGATTGAGTGTCTGGCGGCTGCCCAGGGCATTGACTTTTTAGCCCCGCTGACCCCAGGCGTTGGTACCGGCGCGGCACATAAGGCCATTCGCCAGGCCGTGCCGCACTTGGACGAAGACCGGATACCGGCACCTGACATCCAAAATATATATCGGCTAATCGCTGACGGCTCCCTGATTAAAGTGGTAGAGGCGGCTATTGGTCCGATGAAAATCTATTAAGCCAGTTACAGGCAGTGCGGTACTAGGGACAGAAAATATTAAGTTTGGGGATTAACCTAATTTGACGTTTGATAGACGGAAACTGTGATAGATTGGAAAAAAGAAACCTGAAATAGTCATAGGGGAGGATAAAACATGGTGATAAACAATACTGGGATTGGCAATGCAATGACAATCAAGCTTGATAATACTCTGCCGGAGATGCCTGTATTTGAAGAGGGAATCAGACGCGCTCCTAATCGCGGCTTCCGGCTGACGCCTGATCAGACTAAAGTAGCCTTAAAGAACGCGCTGCGGTATGTGCCTGCCGAGCTGCATAGAGTACTGGCGCCGGAGTTTCTGGAGGAATTACGCACTTTCGGGCGAATTTATGCCTATCGTTATATGCCGAAAGAAAAGTTGTCCGGAAAGCCTATTGACGAATACAAGGGCAACTGTGTGGAAGGCAAGGCTTTCCAGGTAATGATTGACAACAACTTGGACCCTGCTGTGGCACTCTATCCCTATGAGCTGGTTACCTATGGCGAAACCGGCAGCGTTTGTCAGAATTGGCTGCAGTATCAGCTTATCAAAAAATACCTGGAAGTCATGACCGACCAGCAGACCCTGGTTCTGGAATCCGGTCATCCGCTGGGACTGTTTCCGTCTAAGCCTGAAGCACCCCGGGTAATCATTACTAACGCGCTGATGATTGGCATGTTTGACAATCAGGATGATTGGGAGATTGCCGAACAAATGGGTGTGGCCAACTACGGGCAAATGACTGCAGGGGGCTGGATGTATATTGGGCCGCAGGGCATTGTTCACGGTACCTTTAATACCCTTCTTACCGCAGGCAGAAAGCGGCTGGGTATTCCGGCAGAAGGCGATCTCGGAGGACATCTGTTTGTTTCTTCCGGTTTAGGCGGCATGAGCGGCGCTCAGCCTAAGGCTATTGAGATTGCCGGTGGTGTAGGCATTGTTGCGGAAGTAGATTATTCGCGCATTAAAACCCGTTATGATCAGGGGTGGGTCAGCAAGGTATCTGACAAGGTGGAAGAAGTATTTTCACTGGCAGAAGAATATCAGCAAAAGAAAGAACCGGTTTCCATTGCTTACCACGGCAATATCGTAGATTTACTGGAATATGCTGTTGCCAACAACAAACACATTCCGCTTTTATCTGATCAGACCTCCTGCCATGTAGCCTATGATGGCGGGTATTGTCCCCAGGGCTTGACTTTTGATGAACGTACCGAACTCTTAGCAAGTGACCGGCAGAAATTCCGGGCTTTGGTTGACAAGAGCCTTAAGCGTCATTTTGAATTGATCAAGATACTTAGTGAACGCGGTACGTATTTCTTTGATTACGGCAATGCCTTCCTGAAAGCTATTTATGATGCCGGTGTCAAGGAAGTTGCCAAGAACGGGTATGACGAGCGTGACGGCTTTATTTTCCCGTCCTATGTAGAAGATATTATGGGGCCGGAACTGTTTGACTATGGCTATGGACCGTTCCGCTGGGTGTGCCTGAGCGGTGCTCCGGAAGATTTGCAGAAGACTGATAAAGCGGCCATGGAGTGTATTGATCCTAACCGCCGAGGTCAGGACCGCGACAATTATATCTGGATTCGCGATGCCGAACAAAACAAACTTGTGGTTGGTACGCAGGCGCGGATTCTGTATCAGGATGCTGAGGGCCGGCTTAAGATAGCCCTTAAGTTTAATGAGATGGTTCGTAACCAGGAAATTGGACCTGTTATGCTGGGGCGGGATCATCATGATGTCAGCGGTACAGACTCACCGTTTAGAGAGACTGCCAACATTAAAGACGGCAGTAACGTCATGGCCGACATGGCAGTGCAGTGCTTTGCCGGCAACGCTGCCCGGGGTATGAGCCTGGTAGCCTTGCACAATGGCGGCGGTGTGGGTATTGGTAAATCCATTAACGGCGGTTTTGGAATGGTGCTTGACGGCAGCCACCGGGTTGATGAGATACTCAAGCAAGCTATGCTGTGGGACGTTATTGGCGGTGTTGCCCGGCGGGCTTGGGCCAGAAATGAACACTCCATCGAAACCATTGTAGAGTTCAACCAGAATTATGCAGGTAAGGGACACGCAACCCTGCCCTATATTCCGGAAGAAGAGCTGGTCGAGGGATTGGTTGCTAAATTGTTCGCGAAATAAATGATAGGATTTAGGATTTAGAATTGGCTAAATCCTAAATCCTAAACCTATATCTGGGCTGAGAGGAGCAATAGCATGAGAGACTGTTTTATCCAAAAATCTGACAAGAAATTTTTATTGATTAAACATGCTGCCGAACTGGTAACTTGTGCCGGACCGGCCCCCAAAGCGGGGGCGGCCATGGCAGAAATGGGAATTATTACAGATGGAGCCTTGCTGGCACAAGACGGCAAAATTATCTGGGTAGGCAAGACCGATGAGTTGCCGGAAGTGGACCAGGCTCAGTGCGAGATAGTGGACGCTGCCGGCAGGTGTGTATTACCCGGATTTGTTGATTCCCATACGCACTTGGTATTTGGGGGCTATCGTGCTGACGAGTTTTTCTGGCGGCTGGGCGGTTTGCCGTACCTGGAGATTCTTGAGCGTGGCGGCGGTATTTTGAACACGGTTAAGGCTACCAGGCAAGCCACCAAGGAAGAACTGAAGGCTTTGGGCAGGCAGCGTCTGGATGCCATGCTGGCTATGGGTGTCACTACCGTTGAGGGCAAGAGCGGTTATGGTCTGGACTCTGAAACAGAACTGCGGCAACTGGCAGTCATGGATGAGCTGAACCGGGAACATCCGGTGGACGTTGTGCCGACTTTTATGGGGGCTCATGCGATACCGCCTGATTATAAAGGGCGAACCGATGAGTATGTGGATTTTATCATTGATGAGGTGCTGCCGGCTGTTGCCGAGCAGGGAGTAGCCGTTTTCTGTGATGTATTCTGTGAAAAAGGCATATTTTCGATAGAACAGTCGCGGCGTATTCTGACAGCCGCCAAAGCCCTGGGACTCAAGGCTAAATTGCATGCCGATGAGATTGTTTCTTTGGGCGGAGCTGAACTGGCAGCCGAGCTTGGGGCTTGTTCGGCCGACCATCTGCTGCAGGCTTCTGATGCCGGGATTAGCGCTTTGGGAACCAGTGGAACAGTGGCTACTATTTTGCCGATGACAGCATTTTGCCTTAGGGAACCGTATGCCCGGGCGCGGACAATGATTGACAGCGGTACCGCGGTGGCCTTGGCGACCGACTACAATCCGGGCAGCTGCTTTAGTCATTCTATTCCGCTGGTAGCCGCGCTTGCGGCAACTCAGCTTGGTATGACAGCGGCAGAGATAGTCAATGCATTGACAATCAATGGCGCTGCTGCCGTAGGAGCGGCCCACCGGGTAGGCAGTTTAGAGGTAGGCAAGGAGGCAGATCTGGTTCTCTTAGAGTATCCGTCACACCAGTTTTTAGTCTATCATGCCGGTATGAACATTGTGAGTAAAGTAATAAAGCACGGAAAAGTTGTATGGGATAAGACCTGTTAACCATCAGAATAATGGACTTGCTTTTAGCTGTGAATTTTTCGCGGAATGCAGAATCATTCACACTAAGGGCAAGTCCTCTTTTTTTCCAAAGCAAGTATATTTGAGGTTAGATACAAAAGTTTAGTGACCCTATTTCAAGAGAACGCAATTTATCAGGATGAGTCGTTTAAATAGTCAGCTGGCACCTAACCTTCAGATGGGGGTTAAAACCCTGTCTGAAGGTGTTGACGTTATATCGACGATTGTAGTTTATTATAAAAGTATATTCGTAATCTTCGTAATCTGGGGAATCATTTGGCGATACCAAAACGGCAACTTCAGAATCAAAGGATCCCAGTATTATTACTATTCCACTACGATAAAACCTTAAGATTAAGGTCTTATCAAATGTATTCTATTCGAAAGGAGAGGCTTCCGTAGGGAAGAGAGAGGGCAAGCTGCCCAAGGCCAGCGAATTAATACGGCATTAGTCGGGAGGGAAGGTAAGAATGAATACTATGGAAAAAGCAGTAAATGCAAATCTTAAAGCCAATAATACAGCTAATATGTTGAAGTTTTTAGTTTATAGTGCAGTTGGAATATTCATGTTTTTTATAACCATAACTATAAACGGCAAGGAAACTATCCCAATAGACCATCTGGTTAATGCAATAAAAGGCTTATCGCCGGAAGGTGTTAGAATTTATGGCCTGGTAATTATTGTTTTAGGCGGATTATATCCTTTTTATACAAAAACATGGAATAAAACTAAGGTAGCAATAGTATTTTCTGTGCTTAAGCTATTAGGTATCATAATTGGATTTATGGCCTTTTTCAAGATTGGACCCGCTTGGTTGTTTGAGAAGGATATGATTCCATTTTTATTCAATGCATTGGTTCTTTCAGTGGGAGTAATTGTGCCTTTAGGTTCGGTCTTTTTGGCATTTTTAGTTGGCTATGGTCTAATGGAATTTATTGGTGCCTTGGTAAAGCCAATTATGAAACCTATCTGGAAAACACCGGGGCGTTCGGCTGTTGATGCTGTTGCTTCTTTTGTAGGCAGTTATTCACTTGCTCTGTTAATTACCAATAGGGTATATAAAGAAGGAAAATACACAACTAAAGAAGCGGCGATCATTGCTACAGGGTTTTCCACCGTATCGGCAACCTTTATGATTATCGTTGCAAAAACCTTAGGCATCATGCATTTGTGGAATGAGTATTTTTGGATAACACTGGTAATTACTTTTATCGTCACTGCCATTACTGCCAGAATAAGACCGTTGAGCACGAAACCTGATGAGTACTATAATAATCAAGAAGGATCTCCGGAGAACTACAACGAGGGAAATCTATTAAAAAGTGCGTGGGCAGCCGGCATGGAAGGTGCTGAAATTTCTGTCCCAATAGGAAAAAACATTATTGATAATTTAAAAGACGGTTTGGTTATGGCGATGGGAATACTGCCGTCAATTATGTCTGTGGGATTAATTGGCTTGATTTTGGCAAAATACACACCTGTATTTGACATAGTGGGGTATGTTTTTTATCCGGTGACGTTATTGCTCCAACTGCCAGAGCCGTTTTTGGCTGCAAAAGCATGTGCAGTCGGCATAGCAGAGATGTTTTTACCGGCATTATTGGTTGCTGGTGCTCCTTTGGTAACCAAATTCGTAATAGCTGTAGTATCAATTTCTGCGATATTGTTTTTCTCGGCGTCAATACCGTGCATATTGTCAACTGAAATACCACTCAGTATACCTGAGATAGTTTTAATATGGTTTCAGAGAACAATACTTACACTAATTATAACAACACCTATTGCATATTGGCTGTTCTGAATACCAAGGTAGCATTTAAGGGATAAAGCCTATCAAAATAGGTATAAGGGACTTGCTCACGCTAAGGGTAAGTCCCTTTTGCCTGCGAACGTTGCCGTAATCAATATGTATGGGGGAGAAGAAATCCCAAATCAATTGACGGGAGGAAGCCGTATGAACCAACTGGAAGCAGCAATTAATTCGGCCGGTCTTTATCAGAAATTAAACACATATGATTGCAGTATTATGATTGCCGACGCAGAGGGGAATGTTGTCCACTTTCTCAATGCGGAGAGTTTTAAACTAAACAATCCTGTCGGTGGCAAGGTGCCAAGTGGTGGCGCTGTTGACGAATGTTTAAGAACTAAACGCAGTGTACATAAGATGCTTCCGTATGAAGTATACGGATTTCATGCCAAGGCGACATGTATGCCGATATTTGAAGCAGGAGAACTGGTTGGAGCCATATCCTGCGCTGTCAGTATGGAAACCCAGCATGCTCTTAATGAGACAGCTCAAACAATAGCATCCACAACCGAGCAATTGTCAGCTACCTCGGGAGAATTGGCCGGGACGGCAACCCGTCTGGCAAGTAACTTGGGGGACATACGCAGCAGTGGGGAACGGGTTCTTGGCGACATACAAAAAACCGACGGTATCTTGCGTTTTGTCAGTGATGTTGCTGCAAACTCAAATTTGCTTGGCCTTAATGCCGCCATCGAAGCAGCACGGGCCGGGGAACATGGCAGAGGCTTTGCGGTGGTGGCCGAGGAAATCCGCAAAATGGCTGTAAATAGTGCTGAGGCAGTAAAAAATATAAAAGGCATACTGCAGAATATACAAAAAGAAACCGACTCATTGGTTAGTACGGTTATTAGTACGGCCGAGGTGGGAGAACGCCAGGCTGCCGCGACTGAGGAAATATCGGCTTCCCTGCAGCAGTTGGTTGCCACAGCCGGTGAGGTTGAGCGAGTCGCAAAATTGCAGAGATAAATGGAGATTTGATTCAGGTGGGGTTTTAATCCCATCTGAATCCTAGTCGGAATTATCCAGGGACTTACTCGCTCGCCTGTGCTCGTAGGGGTATAACTCACGCTTATGGAAGCGGGAGTCTTAGAGCGAGTAGTCATCGGATAAAAACGGTGGGAGTAATATAAAAGCGTTCAGACTAAATAGTCTGAACGCTTTTATATTATATATGGGCAAAGTCTGCAGCACCCGGCTATCAGCCGATAACCTGGCTGGCGGTAGCCAGAAGCTCTTGATGCAGCACTTTATCTTCTTCTATTATTGCTGAAACTTTAGTTTGGGTATTTGCCACAAACTTTTCATCTTTAATGCTGCCTAAATTAATTTTTACGTTATATAGTGCGCCATGGAGACCGGCATGGGCCATTAGTCCGGCAACTGCGGCGTCACTGGCAGCATTGGCGTTGCCTATTTTAAGAACACGTCCGGACATTGCCAGTACCCTTAAACAGCACTCAGCCACACCCAGCGGCAAATCAGCGGCATGCTGCATGGCTTTTTGAATGGCCTCACTTCTGGCGGCCTTCTCGGCATCGGTTGCTTTCGGCAGTTTGTAGGCGGCCATTACCTGATTAAAGGCTTCGGTATCAGCATCAACACAGTTGGTCAGCTTGGCAGACAGCCTGTCTGCTTCTGCAAGGATTGCCTGGATTTCACTTTGAACTTCCGCATATTTGCTATTGTCAACTGTCAAGCGGCATACCATGGCTGTTAAGGCTCCGCCGAGTGCACCGGCTAAGGCCGAGATACTGCCGCCCCCCGGTGCCGGTGAATTGGAACCCAGTTCTTCCAGAAAATCTGTGATTTTCATTTGAATGAGCATGTTTTCGACCCCTTTTTAAATATTCTCTTCAAGCACCTGCTTGCGCTCAAAGCCTTCGAACCGCAGGTAGAAATCGGCTGTGTCAATCAGTGCCTGGAGCGGTATCATACCGACAACCTCGCTGCCGATGACACTGACACCATACCGGGCAGCTTCTGATTTGACGGTTTCGAATACCCGGTGCAGCGGTGTCCCTGTATAGTCTACCATATTAATGGTAACTTGTGCCATGTTTCTGTCTTCAATCATTACTCCCATAGCCCGGCAATATTTGTAGCCGCCTTTAGCTTCACGGATGCTGCCCGCAATTTTTTTTGCAATGTTGACATCACTTGTGCTTAAGTTGATATTATAGGCAATTAAAAACTGCCGTGCGCCGACCACGGTAGCGCCTGCGGTTGGATGCATCCGGGCAGGGCCATAGTCTGGCTGGCGTTCCGGTGAGGTGATAGCTGTCTTCAGGCCTTCGTATTCGCCTTTGCGGACATCAGGCAATTTAACCCGGGCCGGCAGTTTGGCAGCCGCTTCATACAGATATACCGGAATGTCAAGTTTCTCGGCAATTTCCCGGCCTAATTCATTGGCAAGCTCAACACATTCTTCCATGGTAACTTCACTTACCGGAATAAAGGGAATAACATCGGTAGCGCCTACGCGGGGATGTTCTCCCTGATGCTGCTCCATATCAATAAGCTCAGCCGCTTTGGCACAGGCATTGAAAGCGGCAAGCTTGGCTGCCTGCGGTTCGCCGACAAAAGTAACTACCGTGCGGTTATGGCTGGCGTCTGAGTTAACGTTTAAAAGCGAAACCCCCGCAACTTTTTTTACTTCCTCAACAATAGCTGCTATTACCTCAGGACGGCGTCCTTCACTAAAATTAGGTACACATTCAACAAGTTTGCTCATTTTGCTATTCTCCTTATAATAAATTTTTTTATTTACTATATATTTGCCACCACTATGTATAATAAACCAGCAGGCGTCAAGAGAACGTCAAATTTTCTACAGACAAGGAGCTATCACTCACCGGGCCAGCCCCTTTAACCGGCAGATGGTGTCAATCACCGAGAAAACAAGGATTTTCGCAAGGCTGGCTGTTGCATGATCTCGGTCAAAACGGGGTGAAACCTCGGCAATATCAAAACCTACTACTTTATTTGTACGGATAATGTGCTTGATATAACGTAACACATCCTCCGGATGCAATCCTAAAGGCTGGGCGGCGCTGACGCCGGGGGCAAAAGCCGAAGAAAAGACATCAGCACATATGGTCAGATAAATATTTTCATTTGCCTGGGTAAAGTCATCTAATTTATCTAATACATGTTCATCTTTGCGGGAATTAATGTCGCCGGCAAGCACATGGGTAACCCCTAGGCGTTCGGCTGTTTTAAAAAGCTCCAGAGTATTACTGGTGCGTTGAATGCCCATGCATAAATAATTGAATTTTTGCCCCTGGCTTAAGGCCTCCTCGGCAATTTGCCTGAACATAGTGCCGGAACTGCCTTCCTGGTGTACGGGACGAAGGTCAAAATGGGCGTCAAAGTTTATTACACTCACATTGGGCTTGTCGTGGGATTGATTTAAAAATTTCACATGCCCATTGTAGTGTCCTAAAGCCACCTCATGTCCGCCGCCAAGAACAATAGGGAACAGGCCAGCGCTGCGGATGCGACAAACGGCATTGGCAAGTGCAGCCTGACTGGCAGCCAAATTGCCATCCTCACACAGGATATTGCCGGCATCCACCAGCATAACCTCAGGGGAAAATGAGCACGGTAAATTGGCAAGCTCCCTGCGAATGCTTGCAGGACCCATGGCAGCGCCTTCACGGCCTTTATTGCGTCTGATACCCTCATCGCAGCAAAACCCCACTAGCGCAAATCCCTGCTTATTGCATGCCAACAGGGTATCCTCTTCTAAATCCCAGCCCCGTATCCACTGATGCCATCTAAATGCATCATAGTTGTCAAAACTGTCGGTGCGGCCTTGCCATATACTCATATCGGTTGCCAGATATCTATCATCGAACATTATCATCAAACCTTTCAGTAATAATAGAACCCCGACAGGATTACAATATATTTTACCGTTGTCAGCGTCAATGAATCGCCAAAACAAAACTAAGAGGCAGAAGTTCTGCCTCTTAGAGTATCGCCGCAAGTGGGCTTTCCGGCTATTGCGCCGGTTTGCCGTCTTTTGCTTTTTATGGCATCTGTCAGCTTATTGCTGAGGGCGTTTGGTTAGGTACTGGAGTGTGGCATCATGATACGGCCAGATCGCATCCTCCATTCCTTTGTCTGGTGCTGCGGTTAAGGTAAGCAGGCTGGAGGTTTCTGACTGTACAGCCACCCATTGTTTTTTTGCTTTGACAAAGGTTATTTCTGTTTTGCTGATGCTGCTGCCCAATTTGCCGGGCTCGACAGCTGTAATTCCGTTTACGGTTAAGCCGTCATTTTTCACAATAATGACAGCGTCTACCTTTTTCTGGATTTTTTTGACGATGTCATTAATGGCTTTATCGCGATCGGTAAAGGTAAGCCCGTCAACCTGATTGGCATAAGGGCTGATGGTTGAACCGCCGATAATGGCGATGCGGAGTTTTTCCTTTTTCTTGCCTTGGCTTACTTCAAACTCTTTGATGGTATAAGGCTTAATAGCCGGTAAGGTGTTGTTTTTGTCTGAAAAATGGGCGTTAGCTGATAACATCGGGAATTTTGCTATTGCCAGTGATTTGGACAGGTAAGCCTGACCATAGGCCAATTCGCCTTCACCAAGCGTTACGGCATCATAGCCAAGATAGTTGTACATGGCAGTCATCGGGGGCGGCAGGGGCAGCGGATCGCTTGCAAAATAGCTGGTTAAGGATGAGCCGGACAGCATGTTGCCTCCGTCCACCAACAGCACGTTCGGATTACTCTGGCGTTCTTTTTTCACCAGGCTGGAAATCCGTACAAGCCCAAAATCGGTTTTCCGGGAAAGGTCATAATTCCAATTCATAAGATGGCCGTTAACTCCGGCTGTGGCCAGTACGGTGATTTTTACAGGCACAAGCGACGTGGGGGCCTTTTCTTTCGGTGCCGCCAGCGCCATGCCCGGCAGGCACCAGATGATAGCCAGCGCCAAGGCTGCCAGGCGTACTAGTTGGTTATAAAATTTTTGCAAAATTATCCCTCCAAAGCTATTTGTTCATTGATTTAAAAATAATTTCGCCGCATATGCAGTTTTTTCCTGTTGCTATAGTGATGGTAATGCAAAAAATACCGTCAAGGCATGCTGGAGTATACATGGCTGTTCTCTTGGGAAATAATAATTGTAGATTTTGTACTATCATAACCCCAAGCTTGCAGCTAACATTATTGCGCTGGATTCATAGGGTACTCTTACCTGTCTATTGCGAGGACAACTCATGGTCTATATAATTGCTGCGCTGATGGCCAGCCTGAGCTTTTTACTTAACCGGCTGTTCCTGCGGTATATCGGACCGGTCACCGTTATTAGCCTGGGACCGGTTGCGGAGGAAGCTGCCAAAACGCTGCTGGCCTATTATCTGGGGGCTGAGCTTATTGCTGTGCATGTGATATTTGGTGCTATTGAGGCAGTATATGACTGGTACCAGGAAGGCGGTGGGCTGGCGGCACCGGCGCTGAGCCTTGCCGGCCACAGTTTGTTTGGAGTGGCTACTGCCGGTGTTCTGGCCATGACAGGCACTGTCTGGCTGGGGCTGGCCGCAGGCATTGTACTGCATCTTGTCTACAATGTTGCTGTTATCCGGCTGTTGGCTGAACGTGCCGGCAAAAATTCAAGAAAGAGGGATAACCCATGAAAATTTTTTATACTTGTGAATATTGTAATGAACCTATCGATACATTAGAAGTAGATCAAGTAGATGAAGCCAAGTTTGGGTTTGATTGCTTGACTGCCCAGGAACGCCAGGATATAATTAAGATTGATGCTGCGCAAAATGCTATGTATGTAAAATCGTTGTGTGATTCCTGTATTGCCGCCATGGGTTTGGAGGATACCATCGGACTGGGCATGACGACGACTGCCAATAAAAGCTATATTCATTAATGAATAAATAGCTTTTGCAAAAACATAAATATGTAAGGGCTTTAGCCTAGGCTAAAGCCCTTTTGAAATCCAATAAAAAAATTATCCAATGACTAACCTGCTCTAAGACTCCCGCTTCTGCAAGCGGGAGTTATACCCCTACGGGCACAGGCGAGCGGTTAAGTCCCCGGATAATTCCGACTAAGATTCAAATGGGGCTAAAACTCTATCTGAATCAAGTCTCCATTTATGGGATAACTACCATCAATGAGGTTTTTAGTATGGGAGAGAAAACGATGCTGACGTTATTTGCATCTTTATATGAGGATAAGGCGCTAAGGCAGGCGCAGGCGGCATTTACGGCGGAAAATGCTCAGAGTCTGCTATATGGCGTCACCGGTTCGCAAAAAAGTGTGCTGATAGCGGCCGCCTTTCAGGCTGCAGTCCGGCCGACCATTATTATAACCGCCGGTCATGAAGCCGCAGAAACCTTCCGAACCGATTTTGCCGCGCTGTTGCCTGAGGTGCCGGTAGTCGAGCTACCGGCTGCAGATATTGTAACCTTTGCGGCAGCTGCCAAAAGTGTTGAGTTGGCAGCCAAACGTATGGATGTTTTGAACCGTATGGTACGGGGAGAAAAAATCATTGTTCTGGCTACCGCCGAAGCCGCCATGCAAAAGGTTATACCCAAACAGGAGTTTTTAAACAGCCGTCTTACGATCAGTAGCGGCGACCTCATTAACCGGGAGGAACTGATTCATTCGCTGGTGGAGTTTGGTTATGAGCGGGTGGATCAAGTGGACGGTGCCGCACAGTTTAGCATCCGCGGCGGGATTATTGATATTTTTGCTGTTAACCGGAGTCTGCCGCTCCGGCTTGAGTTATTTGGGGACGAAATAGATTCTCTGCGTGAATTTGAACCTGTCAGCCAGCGTTCGGTACAGGATCTGGAACTGGCCGACATCATGCCATTAACCGAACAGGAGCTAAGCGGCAAACCGGCCGTGTTTGTCTCCTATCTGCCGGCAGGGGCCACTATTGTGCTGGACGAACCGGCGCGGCTCAGGGAGCAGATGGCCAAACTGGTTAAGGAAAACCCGGATATTAAACGCCGGGTAGTGGGCTGGACTGAATTCGCCGCTGCCTGCCAGGCCTATAATGCCGTATATTTGTCGCTGTTGCTGCAAAAAATCCCTAACACCCAGCCAACAGAGATTATCAGCATAACAGCCAAAGGCATTGCCCCGTTTCATCGTCAGATTGATATGCTAATTGACGAAATCAAAGGCTGGCAGGATAAGAAATACAGTATTGCTTTATTTATGCCCAGTCAGGATAAGGCCGCCAATATCCAGCAGAACCTGACCCAAGAGGGGATTACCACTATTATAGCGCCGCCGGGTCCCATGCCGCTGATTCCGGGCGCTGTTGTTGTATCAACAGGTACGCTGTCAGGCGGCTTTGAATTACCCCAGGCCAGGCTGGTGGTGCTGACCGAGCTTGATATTTTCGGACGGCAGAAGCGCAGACGCCGGCCCCGGGTGGGGAAAGACCAGCAGATTAATTATTTTCGTGATATTAACCTTGGCGACTATGTGGTGCATGTCAATCACGGTATTGGCAAATACGTCGGGGTTGAGACGCTCGAAGTGGGCGGCGTACATAAGGATTATCTCTACATTCGCTATGCCGGTGATGACAAACTGTATGTGCCGACAGACCAGGTGGGGCTGTTGCAGAAATACATTGGCGCCGAGGGTGAGGTGCCGCGTCTCAGCAAAATGGGCGGCAGCGACTGGCTAAAGGTCAAGACCAAGGCCAAAGCCGCCGTGGCCGATATGGCCAAAGAGCTGATCGAACTTTACGCCCAGCGTCAATTGCAGGTGGGGCATGCTTTTCAGCCGGATACTCCCTGGCAAGGGGAGTTTGAGGATACCTTCCCTTATGAGGAGACACCAGACCAACTGCAAGCCATTGCTGAAGTCAAACACGATATGGAACAGCCGCGGCCGATGGATCGCCTGTTATGCGGCGATGTCGGCTTTGGCAAGACTGAGGTGGCCATACGCGCCGCCTTTAAGGCTGTTATGGGCGGAAAACAGGTAGCCGTCCTGGTGCCGACAACCGTGCTTGCCCAGCAGCATTATCAGACCTTCAGCGCCCGCTTTGCCGAGTTTGGCACAAGCGTTGATGTTGTCAGCCGTTTTCGCAGTGCCAGAGAACAAAAGGCCACCTTGCAAAAACTGGCTCTTGGCCAGGTGGATGTGCTTATCGGCACCCATCGTATTTTGCAGTCCGATGTGGTGTTTAAAGATTTAGGGCTCTTAATTGTGGATGAAGAACAACGGTTTGGTGTTGCCCAAAAGGAAAAGATGAAACGCTGGCGGGCCAATCTGGATGTGCTTACCTTAAGTGCCACGCCCATCCCGCGCACTCTCCATATGTCGCTGGTAGGTGCACGGGATATGAGCATTATTGAAACTCCGCCGGAAGAGCGTTTTCCGGTGCAAAGCTATGTTGTCGAATATAATGAGGAAATTATCCGTGAGGCTATCGTCCGGGAACTGAAGCGCGGCGGACAGGTATATTTTGTCTATAACCGGGTGCAGACTATTGATAAAGTACGCCAGCGGCTAAGCGAAATTCTGCCAGATGCCACGATTAAAACAGCGCACGGCCAAATGCCGGAAGAGCTGTTGGAACAGGTTATGCTTGACTTTTACGAAGGCCGGGACGATGTCCTGATTTGCACCAGTATTATTGAAAACGGTTTGGATGTACCGAATGCCAATACGATTATTATCTATGATGCCGATCATTTTGGCCTGTCCCAATTGTATCAAATGCGCGGGCGGGTTGGCCGCTCGCACCGGATGGCTTATGCTTACTTTACTTACCGGCGGGACAAAGTGCTCACAGAGGTTGCCGAAAAACGGCTGCAGGCCATCAAAGAGTTTGCCGAACTGGGTTCAGGTTTTAAAATTGCCATGCGGGATCTGGAGATTAGAGGCGCAGGCAATATTTTGGGCCGTGAACAGCACGGGCATATTGTCAGCGTTGGTTTTGAAATGTATTGCCGTTTGCTGGATGAGGCGGTCGCAGAACTCAAAACCGGCAAGGTGTTTGTCCCGCCGCCGGAGCCAACCATTGAACTTAATATCGATGCCTATCTGACCGGCGACTATATCGGTGATGCCATGCATAAAATTGAAATATACCAGCGTATTGCCGCCGTGCGTCAGGAGTCGCATTTGACGGAACTGATTGATGAGCTGATTGACCGCTTTGGCGAGCCGTCGCTGCCGGTAAGCAATTTACTTGCTGTCGCCAGGATTAAGAACCTGGCCCGGCGGCTCGGGGTTCGCTCCATTGCTGAGCAAAATAACCGGGTGGAGATTACCTTTGGTGATAATCCACAGATAGCTGAGGATGGTCTAGTGAGTGCCAAAAATCTTTTTCCCGGCAAACTGGCCTTCCTGCCCGGCCCGCCTGAAACCATGCGTCTGTCTACTTCCCGCCTTACCGTGGCTATCCCGGATGCGCTGATCAAATTATTTTCCACTTTGGCTGGCTTGGATTATGTAAAAAAATGTTAATTTATCTCTTGTAAGTGACCCAGAAAAATGAATAAAACCTATTGGCCGGATATATACTACTATCAATGAAGGATTAAGTATTTGCCAGTGAATGTGTTTGTTTGGCTTCGATTTGTCTGTTGCAATTGTTTCCGTATTACACTAGTTGACGTAAGCTGCAGAAAGGGGGATATTGGTGAAAGCAACCGGAATTGTACGCAGAATTGATGATTTAGGCCGGGTTGTAATACCAAAAGAAATCAGACGAACCTTAAGAATTCGCGAAGGGGATCCACTCGAGATATATGTTGATCGTGAGGGTGAGGTAATTCTAAAAAAATACTCTCCTGTCGGTGAACTGGGGGATTTTGCCAAAGAATATGCGGATTCACTATTTGAAGCCATTGGTCACATTGTACTCATTGCTGACCGCGATAACGTCGTAGCTGTTGCCGGGGCTTCCAAAAAGGAGTTTTTAAACAAACCCCTTGGGCCGGCTGTTGAGAAGGTAATGGAAGAGCGCAAAACCGTTCTTATTACCAATCCAGGCGAGTATAAGCATTGTAAAGGCTGCGCATCTCAATGTGAGGATGATCAACCCTGCAAATTCACAGTAGAGGTCATTGCCCCTATTATTGTTGAAGGTGATGCCATCGGTGCTGTTCTAATCTGTTCCAAAGAGCCTGGCGCACAAATGGCGGACATGGAGGTTAAATTAGCCGAAACAGCCGCAGGCTTCCTGGCAAAACAAATGGCTCAATAATATTACACACCATTACATGGCGTAAGTAGCGGACAATAACAATTCTGTTAAGTTCGCTACTTTTATATTATTTTTTACCTGTTACATTTCTGTTTTATTGGTAGTGAGATTTTGCTATAATAGTAAAAGTGGCCAATTAGGCAAAATTTGGAGAGGACTGACTCGGTTGAGTAAAGATACATTTTTAAAAGGCGCATTTATCCTGACTGTGGCCGGTATTATTGTAAAAATTATCGGTTCAGTTAACCGCATTCTGCTGTCCCGGCTGTTGGGCGGCGAAGGGATAGGCCTGTATCAGATGGCGTATCCTATTTACTTATTGGCACTCAGCGTTTCTTCGGCCGGCATACCGGTGGCTATTTCCATTATTGTGGCTGAAAAAATCGCTTTGAGTGATTATCGCGGTGCCAACCGCGTATTTCGTATTTCGCTGGGCGTACTGGCGGCTACCGGTCTTTTATTTACCTTTCTCCTATACTTTGGCGCCGGCTGGCTGATAGAACATCATTTTGTCCGTGATCCCCGGGCTTATTATGCTATCGCGGCGCTGGCCCCTGCTATCTTTTTTGTCACGGTATTGTCAAGCTACCGTGGTTATTTCCAGGGGCTGCAAATGATGACACCGACTGCTGTTTCCCAGATTTTCGAGCAGTTGCTCCGGGTTATTACCATGATTGCTTTTGCCTATATCCTGTTGCCGCACGGTCTCGAGTTTGCCGCTGCCGGCGCCAGTTTCGGAGCCGGTCCGGGGGCTGCTGCCGGTCTTTTGGTGCTCTTGTATTTTTATTGGAAACACAAGCCTGGCTTTAAACATCAGATGGAGACCCAGCCGCAAATTATCCAGGAAACCAGTGTCAGTATTATCAGCCGGATTGTAAAACTGGCACTGCCGGTATCGCTGGCCAATATCATGCTGCCGGTGGTGGCCAGCATTGATCTCTTAATTGTTCCTGCCCGGCTGGAAGTAGCCGGTTATTCTGTCGAGCAGGCCACCGAACTGTTTGGCTATTTGACCGGGATGGCAGTACCGCTGGTTAATCTGGCGACAATTTTAACAGCTTCCCTGGCCGCCAGCCTGGTGCCGGCGGTGTCGGAGGCCTTCACGCTCGGCAATAAGCAACTGATTTATCAGCGTACGGCGACGGCTATGCGTATTTCAAATATGATTACCATTCCCAGTTTTATTGGTATGGGCCTATTAGCCACGCCTATTTCACTGATGCTTTACGGTACACCTAATGCCGGTACCTCTATTGCCATTCTGTCGATAGGTATTTTCCTGCTGGGTGTCCACCAGGTAACCACCGGTGTACTGCAGGGCTTGGGACATACCGCTATTCCGGTTATTAATATGGCGCTTTCGGCTGTGGTCAAGGTTATTATGAGCTGGCTGCTTACCGCGATGCCTGCACTGGGCATCATGGGGGCTGCCTGGGCTACGGTGGCCGATTTTGGTGTGGCGGCGCTCCTAAATATGTTTTTTGTATACCGCTATACCGGTTTCAGTCTGGATATCAAGGATACGGTTAAGGCCATTGCGGCCTCAGCCGTCATGGGGGCTGTCGTATTGCTGGCCTATGATGCTCTGATGAGCTATACTCTTCGCAATACGGTGGCTACTATCGGGGCGATTGCAGCCGGCGGCACTGTGTTTGGTACTGTGTTTCTGCTGGTCGGCGGGGTGCAGGCCCGTGATATTGAGCAACTGCCCCGTATCGGAGAGCCGCTGGCAGCTCTTTTGATTAAATTACGATTGTTGAGGCGATAATATGGGAGTTACGATTGTTGGCCTGGGGCCTGGCAGCTTTAAACACATAACTCTGGAAACTTGGGATATCCTAACAGGTGCAGGCACATTGCTGCTGCGTACAGAAAAACACCCTTGTGTGGAGGTGCTTAAAGCCAGGGGTCTTGGATTTACTGCTTTTGACCATCTGTATGAGCAGGCTGAGGATTTCGCCAGCCTTTACCGGCAAATAGCCGACAAGGTAATTGCTGAGGCCAGGCGGGGTGAGAAAATTGTTTATGCCGTGCCCGGCAGCCCATTGGTGGCGGAAAAAACGGTAGAGCTAATCAGTTCCCAGGCGAAAGCCGCCGGTATCAGCCTTACCATTATTCCGGCTATGAGTTTTCTGGAAGTGCTGTACACCAGGCTGGGAGTTGACCCGATTACCGGTGTAACTATTGTGGATGCCGCGGATTTAGCCGCGCTGCCGCCCGATCTTGCCACCGGTCTGATCATTACGCAGGTGTACAGCCGTCAGGTAGCCTCAGAGGCTAAACTGACGCTGATGGATTATTTCGGGGATGAGTACCAGGTGACGGTTGTCCGCAATTTAGGCTTGCCTGATGAGGAAATTGTCAAAGTTATGCTGTTTGAGCTTGACCGTTTGCCGGTTATTGACCATCTTACCAGTGTGTATGTGCCGCCGCGTCAGGCCAGAAGCAAGGTTTTTTCCCTTGATCCGGTGGTTGATGTCATGGCGCGCCTGCGTTCGCCTGGCGGTTGTGTCTGGGACATTGAGCAGACCCATTTGAGTTTGCGCCGCTATATTGTCGAGGAAGTTTATGAGGTGCTGGAGGCCATTGAACTGGCCGATGGGGTCAAGTTATGCGAAGAACTCGGCGACTTACTGCTCCAAATTGTTTTCCATGCCCGTGTTGCCGAAGAAAGCGGTGGGTTCACCATGCAGGATGTGGTGGATACGGTGACGGAAAAGATGGTTCGTCGTCATCCCCATGTATTTGGTGAAATTACTGTGAGGGATGCTGCCGAGGTTGTCGTCAACTGGGACAAAATTAAAAAGCGGGAGAAGGCCGGGGAGCGAACTAACGTGCTTGACGGTATCCCGATTGGTCTGCCCAGCCTGATGGCTGCTTTCAAATTGCAGGCCAAAGCCGCCAAAGTCGGTTTTGACTGGGCAGATATTGGCCCGGTGTGGGACAAGGTGGCCGAGGAGCTCTCAGAATTGAGGGAAGCAGTAGCCTTGCCTGAACCTCGGCGCAGTCAACGGGCCGAAGACGAATTGGGCGATGTCCTGTTTGCTGTTGTTAACCTGGCCCGGTTTATGGGGATTGAGCCGGAAACGGCGCTAAACGCTGCCAACAATAAATTCCGCCGGCGGTTCAGCCACATTGAAGCGGCACTTGCAGCCCAAAATCGCCGCTGGGAAGACATGGATTTGGCCGGATTGGATGTTTTATGGGAGGAAGCTAAAGAAAAAGAAGCAAAAGAATGAGTTTTTTTACCATTTTTTTTATTATTGGCAGGAATAAAAAAATCCATAGCGAATAAAGCTATTCGTAATCGATTTACGTTAGGGGGAGCAAGATTGTGAATAAAACCGACCTTGTCAAAGCAGTGGCTCAAAAGGCTGATATGACTCAGAAAGACGCAGAGAAAGCTATCAATGCTGTATTTGCCGCTGTAGAAGAAGCTTTAGCCAACGATGATAAAGTACAAATCATTGGATTTGGTACTTTCGAAGTGAAAACCCGTGAGGAGCGTAAAGGACGTAATCCTCAGACCGGCAAGGAAATTACTATTCCCGCTTCCAAAAATCCTGTGTTCAAAGCAGGTAAAGGTCTGAAGGATGCTGTAAACGCGTAATTCAAAAGTGGACAAGATGACAATAAACCAGGTTTAAAAACCTGGTTTTTGCTTACTCTGGTAATACGTGTGCACTTGTTGCAGCCGAGCTGAAACAGCAGGGGGCGGCCGGAGCGTTTATGGCAGCAGAACTGACGGTGCCTGTGCGGCAGCCTCCTGACTCACCGATTCAAATAAAAAGTGAGGAGTAATACATTCATGGCAGGCAAAATTTTGGTTATTGATGATGAGCTTAACATTCGCGAACTTATAAAGTTCAATGTGGAGAAGGCAGGCTATAAGGTTCTTGAGGCAGACAATGGCCAGACGGCGGTGGCTGTGACAAAAGCAGAGCAGCCTGATCTTGTCGTACTGGATCTGATGCTGCCTGGTATGGACGGTCTGGAGGTATGCCGGATAATCAAAAACTCCCGCGAAACGGCAGCCATTCCCATCATTATGCTGACTGCCAAGAATGAGGAAATTGATAAAATCCTTGGGCTGGAGTTAGGCGCAGATGACTATCTGACAAAGCCGTTCAGTCCGCGGGAGCTTGTGGCCAGAATTAAGGCAGTGCTGCGCCGCAGCCACAAGGACAATGTTGCCGGCGGCGAATTGGTCATAGGTAAGTTGAAGCTCAATTTTAGCCGTTATGAAGCGTATTTAGGGACGGTTAAGCTTGAGCTTACACCGAAGGAATATGAAATGCTCAAACTGTTTGTAACCAATACCGGTAAAGTATTTACCAGAGAGCAGTTGCTGGAAAAGGTATGGGGCTACGAATACTTCGGCGATACCCGGACGGTGGATGTGCATGTGCGGCATTTGCGAGTCAAGCTGGGGCAAGATAATGAAGTGGCTGAGGCGATTGAAACAGTGCGCGGTGTTGGTTACCGCTTTAAAGACTTGTAGCAGTATTTACCGGACGGTTGTTACGGGTCAAGGTTGATGCTGGCGTTTAAATTAGCAATAATATCGGCCAACGCGAGGATGCTGGTAAGATTGGTAATTGGGTCCAGGAGCAGTTGCTCAAGGATTTCTTCCAGTACGAACATGGTAAACAATACCACTGCGTTACCGGCGGCAATCGTTACATTGTGGGATTTGGCCAGCCTTTTTGCCTTTTTTTCCAATTGCTCAGGATTTAGCTCAGGACAGGCAGGCGCGGTATCGTTGGACTTCATACAGGCAACCCTCCTGGTGAATAGGATTTTGTTGGTTTTGTGCGAGACTGGCTTCAGCCGGGTTAAAATCCTGACTGAAACTAAGTCTCATTTTATTTTCCTGCAGACCGTTGTCCAAGGCTCAGTGCAAGCCGTGTTTTCTTTATGAAATTATGTTAGAAATGGTTATACTATGACAATAAAAAGAGGGAACTGCCCAGGAAAAAAAATCCGGCATGATGGCCCGGTTATTGCTTAGCTGTTTTAACTTATAATAAACGATAAGCCTGCGTGCGGAATTGCAGGTATTGCTGGACATAGTTACTCATAAAAATTAAGAAAAACTTAACAAGATATTAACATTCGCGCTGCTGCTTTTATGTTATAGTGCATATGAGAAACTACAGGAGGCTAGACTGGCTTATGACATATAAAATCCAGGTGAATAAACTCAAGCTATACTATGGAGAGGTCCTGGCCCTTAAAAAAATTTCTATTGCTATTGCAAAAAACAGTGTGCTGGCTCTTATCGGCCCGTCAGGCTGCGGCAAATCCACTTTTCTCAAAACTCTCAACCGGATGAATGATTTGATTGAGGGTGTGAAAATCGAGGGCGAAGTACTGCTTGACGGCGAGAATATATATCATCCCAAAGTGGATACCGTTATGCTGAGAAAACGGGTCGGGATGGTGTTTCAGCGTCCCAATCCGTTTCCTATGTCTATTTACGATAATATTGCCTATGGCCCGCGCATTCACGGACAAACCAGCCGGACTGTGCTTGATGAGATTGTGGAAAAGAGCCTTACAGGTTCGGCGCTATGGGACGAAGTCAAAGACCGTCTGCATACATCGGCTATGGGTTTGTCCGGCGGTCAGCAGCAACGGCTGTGCATTGCCCGGTTACTGGCCGTAGAACCGGAAGTACTGTTGATGGACGAGCCCTGTTCGGCGCTTGACCCCATTTCCACCATGAAGATCGAAGAATTGGTTACTGCGCTTAAAACAAGCTATACCATTGTTATGGTTACCCACAATATGCAGCAGGCAGCCCGGGTCTCTGATTATACCGGTTTTTTCCTGAATGGTGATTTGGTGGAATATGATCGAACCGATACCATCTTTACCCGTCCGCAGGATAAGCGAACCGAAGATTATATTACCGGGCGCTTTGGCTAAGGAGGAAGAACAATATGACAATAAGGCATAATTATGATCAGGAACTGGAACAGCTGCGCCAGAGCCTGTTAACTATGGGCATGGCGGTTGCGGGGGCTATTGATGATGCAGTGAATTCGCTGGCCCGGCAGGATGCTGAATTGGCTGGACGGGTTATGGATTATGATGACGAAATTGACCAAATGGAAATAGACATTGAAGACAAATGCATGGTCTTAATTGCCAGACAGCAGCCTATTGCCCGTGATCTCAGGATTATCGGCACAGGACTTAAAATCACCACCGATTTGGAGCGTATGGGCGATCACGCCTATGATATTGCTAAAATAGCCCTGGATATGGCTAACCAGCCGTTGATCAAGCCGCTGGTGGATATTCCCCGCATGGCGCAGATGTCTCAGAAAATGCTGAAAGATGCGCTGGATGCGTATATAACCTTGGACATTACCCTGGCAGAGCAAGTGTGCCTGAACGATGATGAGGTTGATAACATCTACCATCAGGTATTCAGGGAACTGTTGACCTATATGATGGAAGATCCCAGGACCATTACCCAGGCCACTCAGCTTATTTTTGTCGCCAGATACCTGGAGCGGGTGGCCGACCACGCCACCAATATTGCCGAGTGGACCATCTATCTGGTAACAGGCCAGCGCCGGAGAAAAAAATAGGTTTATAAACAGCAAACGGGATTGCCGCACCAGCACAGTGCGACAATCCCGTTTATGTTTTCTCCTGATGTTTCGCTCTGCTGAAACGAATCCGTCATCCCATCGTCCCTTTTTGCCGGCACCGGGCCGAAAACCGTTCAGAGTGCCCCAGCTGCGAGGCGCGACGAGGACGTGACCGTAGTCGTACTGGGAAGTACGTCGGAGGGAACGCCCGCAGGAGCAATGAAGCAGATGGGGCGCTATGGACGGTTTTTGCTTAAGGGGAGGGAGATGGTGAATACCGTCCCCACATCCACCTTACTTTCCACCTCAATGTGTCCGCCCAACATTTCCACAATAAACTTAGCGATGGCCAGCCCGAGACCGGTGCCGCCGGCGGTACGGGTGCGCGCTTTGTCTACCCGGTAGAACCGGTCAAAAATGAGCGGCAGGTCTTTAGCCGGAATGCCGATGCCGGAATCCTGGACAGCAATTTTGATCTGACTGTCTGTCTGCCAGCAGGTGAGCTGTATTTTGCCGGCTTCCGGGGTATACTTAATACTGTTTTCCAGCAAGTTAACAATCACCTGCTTCAGCCAGTCGGGATGAGCCAGGGCAGTAAGCCCCTCCTGTTTGCATTTTAAGATAACGGTTTGATTTTTTTGCTGCCACCGGGGAGACAGATCTTGTTTGGCCGCCGTCAGTACCGGCAGGATGGCTACAGCTTCTAAATGGATTTGTTCGCGGTATTCCTGGGCACTCAGCCGGGCCAGTTTGAGCAAATCATTAATCAGACGGTGCATCCGGTCGGCTTCGTCATGGATGATCCGGATAAATTTTTCGCTCAGTTCAGGCTGTTCCAGTGCGCCGTCTAACAGCGTTTCGGCAAAGCCTTTGATGGCAGTGAGCGGTGTGGCCAGTTCGTGGGAGGCGTTGGTAACAAAATCGGCCTGGCGGTCATGAATTTCCTGGAGGGTGGTTATGTCATGAAACACAGATAATACGCCGCCAATATCATTTTCGCTGCCGGTAATGGGAGCCAGGAAGACCTGGAATACCCGCTTTTTAGCATGAATATTGGTTTTTAAGTCGATAATCCTGCTTTGGTTTTCTTGCAGCGTAGTCTGGATTGCTTTATTGAGCAGACTATTGCCGATAACCTGAATATTGTGCTGCCCCAGCATTTGGTCGGTTATCCCAAAGATAACCATGGCTGTTTTGTTGGCAGTAGTGACCTTGCCAAACCTGTCAAGCAAGATAACTGCATCCCCCATGTTTTGGAGAATCAGCTCCAGTTTGTGATTTTGGGCAATCATATCATTGACCTTGTCCTCCAGGCTGGAGGTGAGATTGTTAATACTATGGGCCAGTATCTCCAGTTCATCGCCTGTTTTTATGAACACCCGTTTACTCAAATCGCCGCCGGCAATGGTGTTGGCTGTATGGATGATTTGTTCCAGCGGGCGGGTATACCGATAGGCAAAGGCCAAACTGAAGAGTATGGCGACAGCTGAAGTTAAGAGGGCGGCGGCCAGGAGGACGGATAATATTTTCCGGTAGCCGGCATCAATATGGTCAAGCGGCATAGCTACCCGTACCACACCGGTAATTTCGTTTTGGTAAAAAATCGGAGTGGAAACATAGAGCAGAGACTTCTCCTGCGTAGCGCTTGTCCGGATGTTATAGCTGTTGCCGCCGGACAAAGCTGCGGCTACTTCGGGACGGTCGCCGTGGTTTTCCAGGAGTGCGGGATTCTGTTCAGAATCGGCTATGACAGTGCCGCCAGCGTCAATAATAGTAACCCTTAAGTCAATCCGGGAACTCAGCTCTTTTATCTTTTCATCGATCTGGGCTTTTTGGATGGGACCGGACATATCACGGTAAATGAGTTCTTCAATAATTTTTCCCTGGCTGAGCATGGCGGCGTTAAGACTGGCAATGTTGTGCTGATAGAAAAACCATAGGATATAGCTGCCAAGCGCCGTCAATGTAAAGAGAACAATCAGTAAAAACAGCATAACCAGACGATTGCGGAGATTGCGGGCAAACATATGCGTGTTACCTCCCTGAAGGGATTTTTAAATGGGTGTTTCCTTGGCTTAAGACTGCGGCTTTTGCCGGTGGAGTGGAAGATGACCTGGTATATAGTAACAATATACCGTAAATGGTTTCTAAAAGCTACCTGGCTTTCTTTATCCTAACAGAAAGTATAACTTTCTTAAAAGCAGGATAAGGGCAACATCGACTTCCGCCGTCGCCAGAGGCTCGGCACAAGCCGTGTTTTCTTTAACATTCCCTTAACATTTCCTTAACACAAGGCTTGTTTAAATGAATTACAATAAAGATGCGAAAACCGTACAAACGTTAAGGAGGAAATAGAACAACTATGAAACTGTCGAAAAAACTGTTAGCAGGCGCATTGGCTATGATGTTGGGCGTAAGTTTAGTGGCCGGCTGTGGCGGTCAGAAAGAAACACCGAAAAATGCTCCGGCACAAGGAGAATTGTCGGGTACTGTTACTGCGTCAGGCTCGACGGCGCTGCTACCGTTACTAAAACCGGCTCAGGAAGAGTTCCAGAACAAAAATCCTAAGGTTACCGTGAATATTGCCGGCGGTGGTTCTTTTACCGGTCAAAATCAGGTAGCGGCAGGTTCTGTTACTATCGGCAACTCTGATGTGCCCTTGCAGGACAGCTTAAAAGATAAAGGCCTTGTTGAAACCAAACTGGTAGGTATCCCCTTTGTCTTCATTACTAATACCGATGTAAGTGTGGATAATTTGACCCAGCAGCAATATGTGGATATCTTTACCGGTAAAGTGTCCAACTGGAAAGAGGTAGGCGGTAAGGACCAGAAAATCACCATTATCCACCGGGCCAAATCCTCCGGTTCCCGCGGTGCCATTGCTGAAATTGTGCTGAAAGGCGCTGCTTTTACCGACAACGCAGTCATTCAGGATTCTAACGGCGCAGTCCGTGCAGCCATTGCCAGCACTCCGGGCGCTATCGGTTATGTGGATGCCGCTTATGCTGACCAATCGGTAAAAACACTGGCGTATAATGGCGTAAAATTTAGTATCAATGATGTAATTGACGGTAAATATCCGGTATATACCTTTGGCCGCATGTTTACCAAAGGCGAGCCCACAGGTGCGGTAAAAGCCTTTATTGATTATGCGACAAGTCCGGAGTTTCAAAATGTCTATGCTGAGAAAAACGGCTTTGTTCCTGTCACTAAGATGAAGAAATAAATATCCCTCCCCTTTACTATAAACAGTACAAGCCCTGAGCTGCCGCTCAGGGCTTGTACTGTTTATTTACCCTAACCTTAACATAAACTTAACATTGTATTAACAAAACAGGACACAATAATAGCGTATAATTGAGACGAACTATTCTTTTAGACAGGATGTGACTGTAGATGGCTGCAACCGCCAGCAATCGGGACCACCAACTCAAACTTATGTATGACAAATATGTGCGCTATTTGTTTATCGCCAGTGCGTTTCTTATGACGATAATTATTATATCTATTATTGTGTTTGTAGGTCAGCAAGGCTTGATGACTTTTAAGGAAGTCAGCCCCATGGAATTTTTCTTTTCTGCCAAATGGGATCCGACCGAAAACCAATATGGTGCTTTGAGCTTTATCGCCGGCTCAGTGTATGTCACCGTGCTGGCCGTGCTATTGGGGGCGCCGCTGGGATTGGCCGGAGCCATTTTTATGGCCAAAATCGCGCCTGACTGGCTGAGGGAAATCATGCGGCCGGCTACTGATTTGTATGTAGCCATTCCGTCAGTTGTTTACGGTTATGTCGGGTTGACAGTCCTGGTTCCCTTTATTCGTGAGTTTTTTCAGGTAAATACAGGGTTTGGCTTGTTTGCAGCCGCTCTTATTCTTTCCATAATGATTCTGCCTACCATTATCAGCATTTCCGAAGACGCCATCCGGGCAGTGCCTAAGACGCTGGAAGAGGCGTCGTTAGCGTTGGGAGCCACCCGCTGGCAAACCATTACGAAGGTGCTGCTGCCGTCCGCATTGCCGGGGATTTTGACTGCTGTTATTTTAGCCATGGCCAGAGCCATTGGCGAGACCATGGCAGTGCAGATGGTCATTGGCAATACACCGCAATTGGCTAAGTCGCTATTTACGCCAACGTCGACGCTGCCCAGCGAAATTGTGGTGGAAATGGGGAATACACCCTTTGGTTCGGCCTGGGGCAATTCGTTGTTCTTAATGGCGCTGGTGCTGCTGATCCTTTCGATTGTTATGATCTTGCTTATTAGACAGATTGCGGCCAGGAGGGTGGTATAATGTCGGCAAAAAGTCAGGATAAAGCAGCCACCGCTATTATGTGGCTGGCAGGGATTATTATTTTAGGCATACTTATTGTTTTTTTAGGATATATGCTGTATAAAGGACTGCCGGTGCTAACCTGGGATTTTATTACCGGCAAGCCCAGTGATATTTATGCCGGCGGTGGTGTGGGGCCGCAGCTCTTCAACTCCTTCTATATCCTGGGACTTTGTATGTTATTTTCTATTCCGGTAGCTGTTGGCGCCGGCATTTATTTAGCCGAGTATGCAGCCAACACCCGTTTGACAGATATGATTAGGTTAAGTACCGAAAGTTTGGCCACCGTGCCTTCGATTGTTCTTGGCTTGTTTGGCATGATTATCTTTGTCAATATGCTGGGAATGGGTTTTAGTATTATCGGCGGTGCACTTACCCTGATGCTACTCAACCTGCCGATACTGGTGCGGGTAACCGAGGAATCCATCCGGACTGTGCCTGCTCATTACCGGGAGGCCAGCCTGGCATTGGGAGCTACCAAATGGCAGACCATCTGGCGGGTAGTACTGCCGAACGCCCTGCCTGGCATTATTACCGGCATTACGCTTTCCGCCGGCCGGACGTTAGGTGAAACGGCCATTCTGATATTTACTGCCGGCACCACGGTATCCCGGATACTGCCTGATTTTAATGTCACGGCCGCCGGGGAAACCCTGGCAGTGCATATGTGGTACGTTATGGCGGTGGGCCTGGTCCCCGACCGGGTAGCTATTGCCGACGGCACCGGTGCATTATTGATTATTACCATTCTTATCTTTAACCTCATGTTTACTTTGCCCAGCAAGTATATCCAACGCAAAGCCAACGGCGGCGGTCATTAATTCACAAAGTGAGTGCTGCCGAAATGATAAACGGGACAGAAGCGTTAAACGCTCTGTCCCGTTTTTATCTTTAAGCCTGATAGAACGCAGGTCGCACCGCTATCAGGCCGACGGACCTGCTCTAAGACTGCCCGCACCTCCGCAAGCAGTGTTGCGAGGCGGGAGTTTATTTTATAATTTTTGCACAAGCTTCTGGATTAAAGGATACTCGTAATATTCGCCGTTGATGGCTTTTACTGCCGCAATAACTGAGGTTACCAGCAGCAGCAGCCAAAGCAGTGCTATTACCGGCAGCAGCAAGACACCAATTACTATCATGCATAACAAACTGGTGATTATAGAAAGTATCAAAATGGCGAGGTGAGCTATTAAGGCCTGTTTGGCGTGTTCGTAGACAAACGGGTCATCTTTTTTGAGCAGGAAAATGATCAGCGGCGCCACAATGAATCCCAGCCCTCCCAGTAAATAGGCCAGGTGGGCAAGTATGGCGAGCATTTTTTGTTCTCCCGTAATATTCATGGCGTCCCCCTTAATGTGGATTTAGTTAGCGGCTTAAGAGTATATACCCTATTATAGCAGATGGCCAGCCTAAATGTGTTGTTTCTTTATTTTGAACCGAACTGGCGGCTTAAAGTCACCGGTTCGGTTTTTTCCCGCACCTGAGGAATAAAATGAGTATTTTAGAACATGATAGACAAAAAGTATCTAATTGTGCGAGGAATAGTCATGTATTGCGATTTTTGCGGAAAAAACCTGGCCGGTTACGTAAAATATTGCCGCCATTGTGGCCGCAGGTTAAAAGACAGATTGGAAGATACCAGGCCATTGCCTGTTGTGGACGAAAGAATGTTAACCCTGAATACCGTCAAGCGGCAGGCGGCTCATTCTTTGTCCTGGTCTAATTTAGCGCTGCAAAGAAGGTTTCCCTTTAATAAGGGGCAAATGCAGAAACTAATATATGGAATAATCTCTTTCGCCATTATTGTAGTACTGGTATATATTATCATGACCTTTAAGACTCTGGAAGAATATCAGATACTTACCGCACTATGGGCGACTGTGCTGACGGTTTATACCTGGCGAAAAAGCAGGTAGATTAAGCAATTTAATTAGACTGCCGGGCAGCTTCATCCGAACCATCTGCCAACGGTTTTAGCTTTTTTTGCTTGGTGACGGCTTTATTCAGCTTGGCCCACGCTTTGTCCCATTGTGGTTGGGCGGCGGCTGACCTTGCGAGCTGCCAGCCGGTAATCAGACCCGCGTCACGGTGGGAAAGGCGGCTGGACGAAGCCTTGACCAGTTCCTGTAATAACAGCGGAGTGAAAGCAACATCCCTGATCTCGCCTAATATGTCCTGGAGCTGCTCCAAACGTCTGACAAGTAATCGCGAACTGTCCGGCAGCACGGGGGCCAGAGCCTCAAGCGTATAGCGGAGACGTCTGCCGTCAATCCGGAGTTCATGGACGGCAGCTAAATCGCTGAGATCAAGCTCATTGCCCTGTTGTAAGAGGGATGTAAGCCAATGGCCGAAACGGAGATAAGCAAATCTCTTGCATAATACCTGATTGTTGCCGGTGGCGGCCCAGTTTAGCAGAAATGACCATAATCCTAATAATACCGGTGTAAGTTCACCTGTGGCAACCGCAGTATGGAAGTTGTTTTTTGCGTCCTTGCGTTTAGCCGCAATGATTTCTGTCAGTACCGGCTTGCCTGAATAGTTAGGGATTACCCGGAGCATATAACCTGTCAACTGGTCCCAAGTCAGGCTAAACTCATCCAGGTCGCGGAGGCGGCCAAGCTTGCGATTCCAAGTGCTTAGCTTGTTCTGCCAGTCGGTGTACTCTTCGGGCGGCATTAGCGGCTCAGCAAATTGTAAGAGCGAGTGGAGTTTGCACAATACCATGCGGAAGTTATGCAGTACTTCTCTATCGTCAGGATTGGCCAGATAAGCCTGTTGGGCGCTGATTGTCTTGTGGATGGTATGGATCATGATTTCGCTGAGAGCCCGAGGTGCAGGCAGGACAGCACTGGCTTTTGTCAGCGGGGAAGGCAGGGGGATATCCTGGGCAAGACTGTCTGCCAGTCCGGCTAATACGGTTGCCCGGTACAGTTTGCTATCCTGTTCGGGCAATAGCGGAAACTGTGTGGCTAAAGCCGTCCCCAGCCAAATGAGAGCTTGCGGTTGTCCGGCTTGTAATTCCAGCTCAAGCTCTAAAATCTCTTGTTGTTTATCACCGGCCAGAATATTGCCGGCATCAAGCGCCAACTCGATGCTGCTGCCATCCGGAGTAATAATTTCCATCGTACTGCGTTCAAAGCAGGTGCTAAATACCGGCTCTAAAGGCCTATCACCTGCAGCTTCAGCCAGGCGGTCGCCGATATCTGTGAGGAGAAAGGGCTCAATGCTGGGCAGCGGGCTTTTTACCGGCACATTATACTCAAAGCGCTGGTGAAGCCCTCCGTCACTGGTGCCGTCGGCTTTGACGGTGGCTGTCCATTCTCTGTCGGCCGAACGCAGGCGGTACGACAGGCGCGATTTGAGTAAACGCCGGTCGGCGGTATCGTAATAGGTAGTTTCCAGTATTTGTTTACGCGGCAGCTGCGTGGCAAGCTCCTGGAGCAAAGGCGCGGTTAACAGGCTGTCGCGGCAGGACGGGTCAGCCAGGCGCAATTTAAGTTCTGCTTCTATGTTTGACATGGTGAAACACCTCCTATGTAGGCATGTCCAAAAATCCTCATTTTATCCGATGACTAACTCGCTCTAAGACTTCCGGCCTCTCCAGGTGGGAGTAAGAGCGACTAAGTCCCTGGATAAGGGCGACTAACCTTCAGATGGGGGTTAAACCCCACCTGAAGCTAAGTCTACTTTATCATAATATTCGCGTTTAGTTAGGCAACGCCTTTATTTGAAAAAATAAAAGGGACTGTCACTATGCTTGCGTCGTCAGCGAGCATAGTGACAATCCCTTTTAGGGGCTAGGCCACGATGTTTTTGTTAATTATGTGGTTGATGCCAACTGTAGCGCAGAAACATTCAAACAAGCCGGCTGTGCTGCGCTGCGCGAGGGGAAGAAGGCAGGTGGTCACAGTATGAAAGCGGGTATGATTTTCCTCTGTTACCCATTCTAAATAGTCGGCTGCCGCGGCAGCATTGTTGATAAGAAGCACATAAGGGGTTGAAGCCGCTGTATATATACCCTGGTATTCGCTGGCGAACGCAGTATGGTTACATTTAACCCAATTTTCATATTCCTTATGCCCGGCAAAGAGTTTGGCCCGGGCGTGGTGTGGAACACAAACATCCTGCAGCAGATGCGCGGCGGCTCCCAGGAAGAAAATGCTTTGGGCAAAATCGCTTTGCCAGGCATTTTTCAAGGCCAATTCATAATAGACCGAAAAATCATCAAGGGCGGTGGCAAATTGCCATAAGCCTTTGCCTGTCAATGGTTCATAGTAATGGCTGATATTTTTCCAGCCTTTGTCGGCCCAATATACGCCAGCCGTAAGCTCAGGAAGAAACTGCTCAAGAAAATATGCATGAGTTTCCAAACCGTCATTGTGTAAAATGGTAACCGCCTGCCTGTTAAGAAACTCATGCGTTATGCTGGGGCGGTCAAACAAACTTTGAAACGGGCTAATGGCAGTGAGCAACAGTCTGGCTCCGGCTACGCCTGTGGCTCCTGCTGATAATGACTTGGTTCGCATAAGTCATGTCCTCCCCATTACCAGTTGTCAACGCTTTTTAACGCGATACTGCGGCTCCGGAACTAAAGAGCTTTTGCCAGATGGTGGCTGCAATGGTTTGAGCGGCAGCGGGACGGGCAAGCAGGCCTGCCATCTCCCGCATATAATGCAGCCGCTCAGGTTCGGTCATCAATTCATAGACAGTGCTGGCCAGGTTATGGTTGTTTTGGACCCATAGCGCGGCACCTCTTTGGCTGAGATAGGCGGCGTTTTCTTCTTCCTGCCCGGGAATGGCCTGGCAGAAAAGCATCGGTAAACGCATGGACAACGCCTCGCTGATAGTAAGGGCTCCCGGTTTAGTGATAAGTAAATCGGCTGCGGCCATAAGTTCAGGAATGTGCCGGGAATAGCCAATGACTTTGACCGGATGGGTAAGCTCGTGGGCTTTTGCTAAAAGACTGCGGCGAAGGGTTGCGTTGCGGCCGGTCACCACCACTAAATTAAACGGCAGCGGTAAAGCATCAATCGCAAACACAGCCTGCTTTAAATCACCCAGTCCAAGACCGCCGCCCATAATGAGAATGACAGGGTGTGTATTGGTAAAACCCAGCGTCTGGCGAATGGCTGCCTGATCAGTCGCAGCAGGCTGGAATTTGGCGTCAATGGGAATACCGGTGGCATGAATGCGGGCTTGGTTGATCCCCTGCAGCGTTAATTCCTGTTTCAACTTGGCGGTGGCGACAAAGTATAAATCAGTTTCGCTATAGCACCAGAGGCGGTGTAAGGAAAAATCGGTAATAACACCAATAAGCGGTGTGGCAATTTGGCGGGTGCGCTTAAGATAGGCCGCCGCGCCGCAGGGAAAGGGGTGGGTGCAGATAATGGCCTCCGGACGGTGTTTGAGGGTTAAATCAAGCATGCTTCGTTTCATAGTTATGGCCATGAGATTTTGCACTTTACTGCCAGGCAGCGGCATCTGCGACAAGCGGTACATAAGATCATACATATCAGGGAAGATATCAATCATTTTAAGGTACGATTCTTTTACCAGTGTATTAAGATACGAGTTGCCGCCGGCCATGAAGTCGACAACCTCGGCTGCAGCTAAATGATTGCTTTCAAGTGCTGTCTTAATCGCCTGGGCTGCCTGTGTATGGCCGGCTCCCAGTGATGCGGAAACCAATAAAATTTTTACCGGTTTGTTTTTTGTCAACAAAGTTATCACCTCGTCACTATATATTCCGCGTTAAAGAATCTCATAGGTGCAGGCGGGTGGTGCATTGACAGCGCTCCACCACTGGCGTTTATATATAGCCTTATTTTTATCCGATAACCAGTTGCTGTTTTTCTGGCTTTAAAGCTGGATGCCAGAAGCAGGAGTCTTACTACTATGATAGCAAGTTGCAGCAAGACGACTGTTAACACCGGATTAATAAAGTGTTAAATTTTTTTTGATGCTTAACCCGCTCTATGGGGCTGGGTTTCTCAAAGGGAGTTATCTCCAAAGGATTCAGTAAGATGTAAGTTGACTTTATATACAAAAAAGGCCGCTAAGCGGCAAACAAGCGGCGTGTTTTTTGCTAAGCTATCGGGCTGTTGTCTGACTCGCTTTGTGCCGGCGGTCATAGACAACGCAGGAACCGGCTTGCTGTTTGGCCAGACTTTTTAGATCGGCGGCTACTTCGGCAAGCTCAAGATAATTGTTAAAAGGGTGCAATTGGTTAGTGACGACGGCAATGGAAATGGAAGTGACAGGGAAGCGTTCAAACTGGCCTTTGCGATTCTTGACTTCCAGATAGCCTTTAGTTAGATCGTCAGGGTGATACTGGCTGGTAACCTCGCGGTCAAATAGTTCAATAATGTTTTCTGCGATATTTTGTACATATTCGGGTTTGGTAATAATGATGAAATCATCGCCACCGATATGGCCGAAAAAATCATCGGCAGAGCCTGCCTTGCCAAGGCTCCGGCTTACTACCTGTGAGGTTAGCAGCAGTACTTTATCGCCGCGTTCAAAACCATATTTATCATTGTATGCCTTAAAGTTGTCAAGGTCAAGATACATAACCGCAAAAGCATCTCTGTTCTCAATCAGCTCCTTAAGGCGGCTTTCGATAACCAGATTACCCGGCAGGCCGGTAAGCGGATTGGAATTATGTGCCCGGTGGATTTGCAGGTTGGTTATATTATTTAACAGTGACATCACCGATACTATACCCAAAAACTTTCCGTCCCGGACAACAATGATAAAGTCATATAGGTTGTATTCTTCCCGCCCCATGGCAATTTGTGATACCGCTTCCAGCGGCAGTTCGGCATTAACAATGAGTGGTTTTTTATCCATTACCCGCTCAACCGGGCGCCGGTAATACAGGGACATTCCATAATTTGTGCCTAACTGATAATACAGTTTATCTTTCATGAGTAAGCCGACCGGCCGGTCCTCATCATCAACAACCACAAGGCCATTGACATGTCTTGTGGTAAAAATCTCCTCAACCGTATTTACCGCTGTGGCAGGTTGTACGGTAGGAACCGGCTCGGCAATTTCGCCGATGTTTATTCCAAGGCCTTTACGGGAACGGGATTTGGCCTGTTTATCCTGAAAATTAAAATCGGCAATCATCTCCAGCACCTCCTCAGATATTTTCGGCGGCGGAAAGTCCGGGCGTGCCAGAAAATAACCCTGACCATAGTGTACTCCTTTACTAATCAGGGTGGACAGTTCGTCAGCGCTTTCAATGCCTTCGGCAATAACCTTGCTGTGGATAACTGCAGCCAGCTTGGTCATAGCGTCAACCATAGCTTGTTTGAGCGGGTCTTTATCAATGGCATGAATAATGGAGCGATCAAGTTTGATGTAATTAGGACGAAGTGCTGCAATGGCTTCCAGACTGGAATAGCCTGCACCGGCGTCGTCTACGGCAATGCGGTACCCTTGCTGGCGGTAATGGTTGAGTGATTTGGCAAAGCTTTCGAAATCCGTAATGGCTGTACGCTCGGTAATTTCAAAAGTAACCTGATCAGGATTAAGACCCTGACGGATTAAGAATGCCTTAGTCAGGCCGCCGCGAAAATCAGGGTCCTTGACAACCTCGGCATTCATATTGAGAAACAGCAGCTGCTTTACCCCGAGGGTGGTAGCATGTCTAAGTGCTGTCTCGCGGCATAGTTGCTCGAGGGCTAATAGGCGGTTAGTAGCGATAGCAACGCGAAAGAGGTTGGCCGGATAATGCAGCGGGCTATCTGCCGGGCCGCGGCTCAATGCTTCATAGCCCATGATAGTTCCTGTTTGCAAGCTGACAATGGGTTGATAAACAGGTGTGATTCTTCTGCCTTTAATAATTGCCTCCAGCTCTTTTCCTAAGTCTGGTGTGATGCAGGGCGCGGATGATATTGCCGCATCGGCCAGGGAAATACCGCTGAGCTGCAGCGCCGCATTGTTAAATCCCATAATGCTACTACAAATGTCATCCAGCCATCGAGGCAGTTTTAGTGGCAACGTGATTCCTCCTAACAAGACTAGTAACTATATCCAGTATAATCCTCAACAAGACATGCTTTGTAATGATTGTGTTAAGTTTTTATAAATGTATGCAACAGGCCTTTGCTTGCCATAATAAGATAGAAGAAAATGTTTAGCGAGGTGGATTTAGGATGAACAGAAAAATTATTGTTTGTTTGGTATTACTTGGTGTTTTAAGTCTGGCGCTTATCGGCTGCAGTTCGCCGCAGAAAAAACCGGAAACGCCTCCGACGCCTGCTCCCCAACAAGCCACCCAGCAGCAAGAGCCGGATATTACTGTATTTATGCATGAAACCGGTGAGAAAAAGACTATGAAAATGGAAGAATATCTTGCCGGGGTTGTGGCCGGGGAGATGAAGAACGACTGGCCGGTAGAAGCGCTGGCAGCTCAGGCAATTATTGCCCGCACTTTTACGCTGGAGGCGATGGAGACCAAAGGTGGTGTGCCTGAACGCGGCACCCAGGCTTCCACCGATATCAAGGAATTTCAGGCTTATAATGCCAAAGCGGTTAATGACAATGTTAAAAAGGCCGTGCAAATGACACGCGGTATGGTTTTGACATATCAGGGCAAACCCATTAAAGGCTGGTTCCACGCTTCGGCCGGTGGTATTACCGCTACTGCCAAAGAGGGGCTCAACTACCGGGAGGCTGAGCCGCCGTACATCCAATCTGTTCAATCACCGGATGAGTTGGCACCTGCAGATATTAAAAACTGGACAATTGTTTTCCCGAAAGAAGCTGTTATGGCAGCTATGGCTAAGATGGGTAAAAAAGTAAACGATATCAGCAGTATTGAAATTACCCAGAAAGGCCCGTCAGGCCGGGCAGTTATGCTTAGGGTTAACCGGGAAGTGGAAGTGTCAGCACCTGAACTGCGGGTGGCGCTGGACAGTACCAAACTTAAATCCATGCTGTTAGACAAAATCGAAGTCGGGGAAGAGAATGTAACCTTTGCCGGTAAGGGCTACGGTCATGGAGTCGGTATGTCCCAGTGGGGAGCTAACCGTATGGCGAAAGAAGGTAAAAAGCCTGAGGACATTGTTACCCATTATTTTAAAGGCGTGAAAGTCGAAAAGCGTTGGGATTAAGGTGAATAAGACAGAAGAACCGTCCCCTTGTATGCACCGGCGTGAAACAGCCAAAGTTACTTTTTATACTATCGGGATGATTTATCACCGTCCTCCTGGCGTGATTGCCTGGTGGTCGGCCGCTTTTCCCGGATTTGGCTATATTTCGCTGTGCAGCCATTTGAAGGGGTATCTGTTTATTATCTGGGAGATTATCATCAATGTTAATTCCAACTTAAATGCAGCCATTGTTTACGCTTTTACCGGCCGGTTTGACATGAGTATTGCCGTAGTTGACAGCCGGTGGCTGCTCTTATATTGCCCTGTCTACATTTTTAACATTTGGTGCAGCTACCGGATGGCTGTCAGCATCAATAAAGTGGCGCAAATCACCCAAAATCAGCCGCTCAGTATCAAGCCGCAGGCTATTACCGGGATAGGGATTAATATCCTGGACAAGCGGCCGCCTTATTTGGCGATTGTCTGGTCGATGCTCATGCCCGGACTGGGGCATGTTTATACGACCAGACTCACCACGGCGTTAGTGCTGATTGGAATATGGACAATGACTGTCTTTTATTCGGGTTTTTTGCCGGCGCTGCACCTGACCCTGCTTGGTCAGTTCGGCCAGGCGGTATTGACTGCTGATCCTCAATGGCTGCTGTTTCTTCCTTCTATTTACTGTTTTAGCATGTATGATGCTTATGCCTATTGTGTGGAGTACAATAGTCTGTTTGACCGGGAGCAAGCCCAGTTTCTGCACAATAATTACCAGGATGCAGCCTTTGAAATGCCGCTGTAGTGCTTGTAGTAGTATTTATGATGGAAGGCCTGAAACATGTATATTATCGCTACCTATCGCCACTCGCTCAATCTGGAGCTAGCGGTTGCCCGCCTGGAGGAACAAGGCTTGGGTAAAGCTAACATTATGGCTGTGCCATTACAATGTCAAAGAACTTCTGTTCATGTGTTGACTTCCCTGCAGGATACTGATGGAGTAGGCATGGTTGGGGGTTCGTTGGCCTTTGGGACGGTTACCATGGTGCTTGCGACAATATACGGGTTTGTCTGGTATGGGGGGCCGATTGTCTGGGGCTTGATCGGCTTGTTCTGCGGGACTGGCCTGTGGCTGACAGGTTCAATTATTTTTCGGAAAAGAAACTGGGGAAAAAATGGAGCCTGTAATACCGGGTTTGGCCAGATTGTTCTTATTATCCGTTGTGAGCCAGCTGAGCTTCAGACGGTAAAAAATATTTTGTCAGACAATATGGCACAGGCTATTGGCGTACTGGAACGGTAAAGGGAGGCTGTCCGGCGGTGGGGAAAAACAATAAAGATAACCCGTGCAGGCTTGGCAAGCTGTCAGATATTTTACCGGAGAATGAGCTGCATATAGTCAAGAGACACCTGACCATGCTAAAGCAATTGATTCAGGACAGCGCCCGCATTGGCGAGGAGATGTCCGGGGTTTTGGCTGATCTTAGGGCTGTACCATCTTCCAATAATGATATGTTTGTTTTTACACCAGAGTTATCGCAAAATATTACTTTATTAAAAGCGGTTTTTCGCGATTGCAATGATATCAAATTCCGGTTTCTTAAAACAGGCGGCAGACAGGCGTTGCTGGTATTTCTGGATGGTATGATTGATTCGGTTGCGCTGGAACTTAATGTATTGAAGCCGCTGATGGTGTTTGCCGAAGAGGGCAGCGATTTAAAAAAGCTAATGGAGGAAAGGCTCACGATAGTTGCCCTTAACCTGGAAACAAGTGCCAATGCTGCGATTGAGGCTGTCATGAGCGGCAATGTTCTTATTTTAATTGACGGTATACCGGAGCTGTTGCTAATTGACGCCACTAAACATGTCAAACGCAGTGTCAGTGCACCGGTGCTTGAAGAAAGTTTGCGCGGACCGCAAGATGCTTTTAATGAGACGCTGGCAGATAATCTTGTGCTGCTGCGCCGGCGCACTAAAGATCCCAATATCAAAATCCGTATCCTGGAAGTGGGTGAGCGCAGCAAGACCGCAGTAGCGCTGATTTATTCGGCGAATTTGGTTAAGCCCGGACTTATGGAGGAAGTAGAGCGCAGGCTTCAGGCTCTTGATAAGGATATTATCCTGGTATCCAAAACGCTGGAAGAGACTCTTGTTGAGCATCCCTGGACGCCTTTTCCGCAACTGGACTCTACGGAGCGGCCGGAAAAGGTAATGGCTGCCATCTATGAAGGACGGATGGCAATTCTTGTGGATAATACTCCGGCTTCCATTATCATCCCCTGTACCTATGCCAGTATTATGCAGGCTGTTGACGATTATACCATCCCGGCTTCGGTGGCCTGCCTGGTCCGGATCAGCCGTCACGCGGCCGCGTTTATTGCCATCTACCTGCCGGCATTATATATTGCGATCGTATCCTATCATCCCGGCATGCTGCCAACCGGTTTGGCGATATCCATTGCCGAACTTAGGGCGCGGACACCTTTCCCCTCGTTCTTAGAGGCACTATTAATGGAAATCCTGCTGGAGCTTTTTCAGGAAGCCATTACCCGGCTGCCCAAGAAGGTCTCCAGTGCCGCCAGTATGGTGGGGGCTTTTGTTATTGGCACTACCGTTGTCCAGGCCGGACTGGTCAACCCGCTGCTGGTTGTGGTAATTGCCACTACCGCTATTGCATCCTATGCCATGCCTTACTATTCTTTTGGCCTGGGGCTGCGGGCGCTCAGGGTTCCCATACTGTTTCTGGCAGCTACCCTGGGCTTATACGGAGTGATGCTGGGTGTTATTATTATTACCGTGCACCTTTGTTCGCTGAAAAATTTTGGCGAGTCCTATCTTGGCAGCATGCTGGATGTTGATACTATTTCTGATTGGAAAGACACATTGATTCGCGCGCCGCAAAGGTTCATGAAGAATCGACCGGTAGAGTTTGGCGCACAGGATAAAAAGCGGACAGGTGACAGTCAGTAGTCCGCCAAGTCTAAAGCTAGCGGATGAATCGCGACAGGAACACTATGGATTTGGGCTTGGGGGACTGCTGTTATGGCTAATCTGGAAGTAAAAAACAAGATGTCGGCAGCGCAGTTTGGCGTTGTTATGTCAGCCGCCATTCTGGGGGCCGGGTATATTAACCTGCCTACTCAAATTGTTCCCCTGGCCGAGCAGTTAGCATGGATAAGTGTCCTGATTGGCGGTGCCCTGTTTTTTGGTTCGGCCTGGATCATGATTAAACTGGCAGCACTCTATCCGCAAACCGATCTTACGGACTATCTGCCACAGCTTTTGGGAAAATGGCTTGGGATTGGTATCATTGGTTTCTTAGTGCTGATATTCCTGATAGCGCTCTGTGTAGCGCAAAACCAGTTCAGCCGGGTAGTAACGTTTTTTCTGTTTGACCGTACACCGCCTGATGTGATTATCCTGTCCATGCTGGCTGTTATCGTATATTCCACCATGCAGGATCTGGGAACCATTGTCCGGGTAGCTGAATTTACCTTTTTTGTTGCTATTGCCATGAGTGGTGTCATTTGGTTTGCGGGAATTTTCAACTTCCAGCCGGAAAACCTGCTGCCTTTTTGGACAGATAAGCCTATGAATATTTTGCAGGCTGCCCTAAATACCAGCGAAACGTTCGGCGGGTATGAGATTGTTTTATTACTGTTTCCGTTAATTTGCCAAAAACGTCATAACCTTGTGAAAGTGGTGGGGATTAGTTTTATTTTGATCACCCTGGTCAGTGTAAGCATTGTTGTGATGACGGTTGGGGTATTAACGGCAGCGGCTGTTCCCAATGAATCTTATCCAACGTTAATTGTTGTACGCAGTGTTGAATTGCCGGGTACCTTTGTGGAACGGTTGGAAAATTATTTTCTGCTTGCCTGGATTCCGCTCAGCTTTAACTCTCAGTCGCTGTTTCTTTATATGGTGGCCAAGATCATGACCCGGTTATGGGGATTTGCCGATCACCGTCCCTGGGTATTGGCATTGGTGCCATTGATTTATATCGGGGCAACGCTGCTGGATGGCCTGGAACTGATTGCCTTGGCCGGAAAGGTAATCAACCTGCTGGCGCTGGTTTTTTCTCTGGGAATCATACCGTTGGTATATCTTTATGCTAAGTGGAAGCATCGAGGAGTGACCGCAGGTGAAAGTTAGGAGGCGCCTGGCCGGTATGCTGCTTATCCTGACGATTGCCGCTCTTACCGGCGGTTGCTGGGACAGGCGTGAAATCCAGGACCGGAATTTTGTCATGGCTGTGGCCATTGATACAGCCGATGCCGGTCAGCAAACAGAGCAGAAAAAAGCGGAAGCCAAAGCAGAAACCTTTGTCCAGCCGCGGGGGGATAAACGCTACCGGGTCAGCTTACAGATACTGAAATTAATTAAGAATGGCGGCAATGGACAAAATGGCGGTGATAACAGAACCTATGTCCTGTCTAATACAGGGCAGTCGATATTTGAGATTGTTCGTGATATGCTGGGTCAAACCAGCAAAAGTCTGTTTTTTGAGCATATCCAGGCTGTTGTTATCAGTGAAGCGGTGCTGCGGGAGACAGGCATTACCCCGATTATCGACTTTTTTTTGCGCGATGCCGAAATGCGCTGGCGGATAAAAGTATATGTTACGCCCGGCGAGGCCAGGCCCATTCTTGAATATGCGCCGCCCAGCAAAGAAGCCGGCGGAATCTATCTGGCCAATATTGTGAGAAATCATACTAAAAATCTTCATGTTGCCGGTGCCCGTACTGACTTGGGGAATATTAGCATCATGCTGGACAGTAAGTCTGATTTGATTATTCCCCGGCTTGATATGGCCGGTAATGTAGTGAAGGCAAAGGGTGCTGCGGTATTCAAAAAACACAATTTCGTCGGCTATGTTGATGAACGGGCGGTAGCCGGGCTAAAAATGATTCGTGCTACAGAAAAGTCGGCCATTATTACGCTGCCGGGTGAAGAAGCGGGTGAGCTTTTGGCGGTAGAAGTATTTCGTCACGATACCCGGCTTACACCGCATGTTGACGGAGATAATGTTTATTTTACCCTGGATATCACTATGTGGGGTAATTTAGGCGAGCATCAACTTCCCCACCGTACAGTAAAGGCCAATGATCCGGCATTTATCCGCCGGGTGGAACGGCAGGCGGCTGAAGAAGTAAAAAGCACTGTTCTTTATAGCAAAAATGTCTGTCAGTCGTTGGGAGTCGATGTGTTGAATTTCGGCAACAAACTCAAAAGGTATAAGCCTAAAGACTGGAATGCCATCAAGGATGACTGGGAGGAAATATACCCGAATGTTCCCTTGGTAGTGTCTGTAAATGTTGTGATCAATCAGCTTGGCGAGCACAAGTAAACCCGTTTCGGCAAACCGGAACCGGCAGGAGTGTATGTGCTATACCTGAACCGATGCCGACTGTGACAGCAGGTGTCTTGGCCTGGGGGTAATATGGTGAATTTGTTGATAACAAAGAACAATAAGGCCAGAAATTTTGTGATTTGGCTGCTGCTGACTGCTATTTGTCTCCCACTTGCCGGTTGCTGGGATCAGCGGGAATTGCAGAACCGGCAGATGGTACTGGCCGCAGCCATTGATGTCGCCGAGGGCGAAGGTAAGGAACAGGAGCAATTTGTTCAGCCGCATGGAGGCAAAGTGTTCCGGCTTAGTGTGCAGATGCTTGATATTGAACCGCAGCAGGGGGAACAGCAGCGCGGGGCAAAAATCAGTACTTTTGTCATTTCGGGCACCGGACGCCTATTTTCCGAGATTGAGCGGGATATGCTGGGACAGCTTGGCAAACCGATGAATTGGGAGCATATTCAAGCCATTGTTATCAGCCAGGCAGCTATTGAAGCCGGCGGGATCGGACAGATAATGGACTGGTTTGTGCGTGATATAGAGATGCGTTGGCGTATCCGGGTATATGTTACTACCGGTGAGGCCAGGCCCATTATTGAGTATCAGCCTCCCAACGGTGAGCCCAACGGGTTATTTCTGGCAGGGATTGGCCGCAACTATCTAAAGAATCCCCATATTGCCGGTGCAGATACTGAACTCGGGTTTCTCGTCATACGGATGGATAATAAGGTGGCGGCTCCTTTCCCTACAATCCAATTAGTCGGTGATGTTCTTAAAGTAGGCGGTACAGCGCTCATTATGAAAGGAGAACTGGCCGGTTATGTAGATGAATATGACAGTCTTGGTGCCAAGCTTATCACAGGTCTTGAGAAGAGTGCCATTATAACCACTGCCTGTACGGAGCATCCTGACCGGATATATGCATTTGAACTGTTCCGGCATGATACCCGGCTCACGCCTCATGTGTCCGGCGATAATATTTACTATACGCTTGATATTGCTATGTATGGCAATATTGGCGAAATGGAGGGCTGTCCGGAGCCCCATAATCATCAGGTAAGGGATCCGCAGTACGTCAGGAAACTGGAATTGCAGTTTGCCGAGGAGGTAAAAAAGGCGGTGTATCATTCGTATAAACGTCATCAGGCTTTACGGGCCGATGCGCTGCGGATGGGGAAAAAAATGCAGATTCGCTATCCGAAAAAATGGGCAGAAATAAAAGACCGCTGGCATGACGAAATATTTCCCTTCATCCCGCTGGTGGTATCGGTCAATGTTACTATTCACCAGTTGGGTGAGCACAAATAATTATTTAAAGATTATGCTGAATAACCATAACCCTATGGCGGCCACGGTATACCCGGCTGCTATTTTTTTCGCGAATTTGGCTTCGCTGGCCCGGCCGTTGTGTTTTTCCAGAACTGAAGCCAGTACCCGGGCGACAAGTGCTGTCGCAAAAAATACAAGCAATAGCCACAAAGTAGTCTGGTGAACCAGCAGGTAAGCCAGCTTTTGCCAATAGTATGCTATATTACTCATGAATACCTCCTGCTTATGAGGCAGCCTGACAATCAGGATAACCCGTCCCCAATCCTTTGTACTAAAACCAGCTTCTGCCACATATACATAACTTGAGATAGCATTGGCAGGGAGGGATATTTTTATGCCGATAGATAATAAAACGCCAAAGTGGCGTCATCAATTGACATTGGTAGACCGGGAGGAACTTACCGTGGACGGAGTCAGCAGTCTGGGAAGCTATGACGAAAAAGAAGTTGTTATGGAAACTGAACAGGGCGTGCTTACCATCACCGGCGAGGGTCTTAATATTAAACAGCTTAATCTGGAGCAAGGCAATATTGTTATAGAGGGAACGGTAAAAGGATTAACTTATGAGGATGAGACACGCCAGAAAAAAGGCTTGCTGGAACGGTTTTTGAAGTAACGTGCGTAGCCGGGCATTGTCGCTATGGCTGTTTTTGCTGTTTGTGCTGGCAGCGCAAGCTGTGGCCTATAGCTTTGCCAACAGTCTTGCCGCTTACAGTCGCCGGGCATTATATGCTCATTTTACAACAGAAACTGCCGCCATACAGGATGTGAAAGGTCTGCCTTACTCGGAACTGATTAATCAGGCTGGTAAAACCTATGGCATCAGTCCGGAACTGGTAGCTGCCGTGATTAAGGCCGAAAGCTCTTTTCAGGCCCGGGCGCTGTCAAAAGCGGGAGCTTATGGGCTAATGCAGGTCATTCCGGGTACTTGGCGGCTGGTAAATAACCAGGCTTTGATTTGCCATGGCCGGCATGACGGGGAATGCGGCAGTGACTGTTTCTATAATCCGGAACTTAATATTGCTGTCGGCACCTATTATCTTGGCCAGTTGGTCAGACGTTATAACAGTCATGTTGAACTGGCGGTGGCAGCCTATAACGCCGGGCCGGGGGCAGTTGATAAATACGGCGGGATTCCGCCATATGCGGAAACGACAGAATATGTAGAGCGGGTAGTCGGCTACTGGTACCAGCTTAGCGGCCGTCTGCCGCCAGCGGGTTTGGCGGCCGGTACCTGGACAAAAATTACTTATGCAGTAGGCTGGAGCATGGTTATGACAGTCAGTGCCCTGGTGTTAACAGGCAGGTATTTGTTGCGGCGGCATAGAGGTTTTCATTGGCGATAGTACCTTGTCAGCCCTAATCCAGTGAATACTGACGGTCTATTTTCCGCAACCCTTCGTTGTCGTCAGTCAGCATACGTCCGGTATGCTTCCCTCCTCCGCCTTGGTTTGCGAAAAATAGTCTCGCCATTATTCTACCGTTTTAGAGCTGACAAGGTACTGATGGGAGTGATCGGCGCTTTTCCTATACTGGTGACAGGGAGGTGAACCGATGGAGTTATCCACGCAGATTAGGACATTTGTACTCATTGTGACAACCGGGATTGTTCTGGGGATACTGTTTGATACCTATCGGGTACTGCGCCGGCGTTTCCGGCCGCCGTGGCTGGTGACTTCACTGACTGATCTGCTGTATTGCCTGCTTGCATCAGCCATTGCGTTTACGGCACTCCTTGCCAGTAATTGGGGAGAACTCCGGTTTTACGTTTATATTGCACTGCTTGTCGGAATTATTGCCTATTATCGTTTGGTCAGTCAATATGTAATGAAATTTATTATGGCACTGCTGTTGCTGATTACGAAACTCTGTCATCTGACAAAACTGGCAGTTGCCTTTACGATAATTAAACCGGTTGTTTTCGTAACACGAACGGTCCTATGGCCTTGTCGGTTTATTGGCAGGAAGTATTCGGCCTGGTACAAACGACGGCGTCCGCCGCCGCCGGAAGAAATACCACCGCTCTAATGTCTGTAATATTTTATATAAATTACCAGCCTAAAGAGGATTTAGCGTGTAAAGAGCGAATATAGGTAAGAATTACTATTAATATGGTGATGTTTATGCCGCAAAAACGTAGGAAATCCAAACAGTTTAGCTGGTTTCGGTTATGTCTTTTAATCATGGCCGGATATTTTTGCTATGCCGTGATTGATCAGCAAACCGAACTGTACCAAATCCGCCGGGAAACCGAGGTGGTAAACGCTCAGATGGCGCAGGCGCGTGAGGTTAACAGCCGCTTGCTTGCGGAAAAGGAGAATTTGAGTACAGCCGCTTATATTGAAAAGGTGGCCCGCGAACAGCTTGGTTTGGTTAAACCGGGAGAAGTTCCTTATATTCCTGCCAGGGAACCAGCTATTCCTTGACACATTTTCACCGGCGGGAGTATAATATGGATTGCGAGATTCAAATAGCACAGTAAAAAGTACGAAAGATTTTAAGGAGGAAATTTGATTAGTATGTCCATTGAAGTTGGCAGTGTTGTAGAAGGAGTTGTGACCGGCATAACTAACTTTGGCGCTTTTGTCGAGTTGCCGGGTGGAAAGGTAGGCTTGATTCACATCTCCGAAGTTGCTGACGTATACGTCCGCGATGTTAAGGATTTTTTGAAAGAGCAGGACAAAGTAAAAGTAAAAGTCTTATCTGTGGATGATCGCGGCAAGATTGGCTTATCTATTAAGCAGCTGCAACCGCCAGCACCCAAGAAACAGCATACCAACGATTTCCGCCGGTCTAATAGAGTGAATAGCTTGACGTTTGAAGATAAACTGAGTAAGTTTTTAAAAGACAGTGATGAGCGTCTGTCAGATTTGAAGCGCAGTACCGAATCCAAGCGCGGCGGCAGTGGCGGCCGGGGTGGTGCCGGTGGCGGCGGCGGTCCGGCTCGTCGGGCGGAATAATCCCCCAATAAAGGATCGTTATTCGACAAATACTGAAATAATGCAACGTAAAAAAATAGCGTGTCAGCCACCAGGCGTAATCAGCCGGGTGGCTTTTTGCATTTTCACCTGAGTCTGTGTCGGTTTTTTTTTATCGGCAGATGCCCTAAACAGACAAACATTTTATCATAACCTTCTGTACAATTTGAGTCACAGTACGAGACAATTATTTACAGGGGTGAGGACCATGCCAAAAGTATCTGTTATTACACTGCCTGAAGAAGTTTTGCAGCCGCCGGCGGCGAGAGTGCCGGCAGAAGCAATGCCTGAAAGCAAGCGCCGTTTTCCCTGGCAGGAGTTTTTCAGCTGGGTCAGGGCGGTAGCCCGGGCACTGTTTCATCAGCAAAACTTACCGTTTAATATGTTGGCGCTCTTGCTCGGACGGGTATCGCTTATGGGCGAGGTTGCTCCCTTCGGGTTGGCACTGTTTGCTGCTGTCGCCGGCCTAACCAGAGAACGGGCGGCTGCCGTGGGGGTATGGGCGTTGGCCGGTGTGCTTAGTGCCGGGCTTTATCAGGAGGCGATGGTTTATCTGATTTCTATGCTGTTATATTGGCGGTTATCGGACAAGCTATCGCGGTATGAGAAAAAAGTGCAGGCTGTACCGTTGTTTATGTTTGGCAGTGTTTTCTTAAGCGGGATGGCGCTCCTGCCTTGGCAGGATTGGGCCTTGTACAGTATGCTGGCAGTTTTTTTTGACGCAACATTATGTATGGTGCTGGTCTTTATTTTTCAGTATGGTGTCCCGCTGTTTTTGACTCAGGCACAGCGGCCCGAGGCCGGCACCGAAGGTTTAATCTGCGGCATAATTATCTTGGCTGCGGCTGTTGCCGGGTTAGGCAATGTAATGATATATGACTATAGTGTACGCAATATGGCCGGAGCGCTGATTATCATGCTGCTGGCTTTCAGCGGCGGCTCAGGGTTAGGTGCTTCGGTGGGGATTGTCACCGGACTGGCTGTAGGCCTGAGTGACGGTAATGCAGCTTCTAGTATCGCCATGTGCGCTTTAGCCGGCATGCTGGGCGGCTTGTTCCGAAGTATGGGCAAATCGGCAGTATTGTTAGGCTTTATTCTGGGAAGCGCCATTGCCGTATTATATTTGGGACGGCCGGGGGAATTGCTGCTGGTGCTGGTGGAAGCAGCGGTAGCAGGAGCGGCTTTCATGCTGGTGCCTGCTGCCAAACTAAGCCAGTGGCGTGAGCGCTGCCTGGATGAGAGTGATAGTGCTGAGGCGGCGCAGCAGACAGTTAATGCGGCAGTGGACAAGCTTAATCAGATTGCCGGCATGTTCAAGGACCTGTCAGGTGCGTTTGGCTCAGGCAGCGCTAAAGAGAATACTGCTTATAATGAAAAAATTAAAGAGGCCCAGTTGGCACAGGCCCTGTCCGCTGTGGGGGAGCGGGTCTGCGGACCTTGCGCGCGGCGCGATGAGTGCTGGGAACGGGATTTCTACCAGACCTATCAGGCAATGCTGGATATGCTGGCTCTGGCGGAGGCCGGCAGGCTGCAGTCGGGTGTTTTGCCTGATTGCATAAGAACTGCCTGCATAAACCGCCAGGGGCTCACCGACTTGCTTGTGCAAGTGGCGGAGAGCAACAGGGCTCATTGGTATTGGCACAAGAAACTGCATGATTGCCGCCAGGTAACTGTCGAGCAGTTGAAGGCTACAGGGATGATTATTGGCAATCTGGCGCAGGAACTCAAAAAGGGGCCGCAGAGTGATGCCGAAGCCGCCGAATTGCTGGCAGAACGGGCAGCCATATTGGGATGTCCGCTTACCGGCTTACGGGTCACCAGTGAACGGGGTAAAGTTTTAGTGGAGGCGCAGAAAGCTGCGTGTGAGGGGACGAGGGAATGTGTTAATACCATTTTACCGGCCACCACCAACCTCTTGCAGGAAAAGATGATACTGCATGCCGAGTGTGGCAGTAAAATCCGCCACAAGGATTGCAAACTGGCTATGGAATTGGCTGAGCGTTACCATGTGGAAACAGGTATGGCGACAATGGCCAAGGGGGGAGGAGAAATATCCGGAGACACTTGTGTAGCAGAGCCGGTTAGCCGGGGACGGACAGCGCTTATTTTAAGTGATGGTATGGGGAGTGGCGAAGCGGCCGCCAATGGGAGCGGACATGCTGTGAAATTTTTGCAGCAGCTGTTGGCGGCAGGCTTTGATATTGATACCGCGGTTAAGACCGTTAATTCTATGTTGTTGATAAAAATGCCGGGCGACAGCTTTGCCACCGTGGATATGGTGGTTGTCGACACCTTTACCGGCGAAGCCGAGTTTTTGAAAGTAGGTTCGGCACCAAGCTATGTGAAAAGAGTGCGGGAAGTTGTGACAATCAACCCGGCGGCACCGCCTATCGGCATCCTGGAAACCATTGAGATTGAACCTGTCCGGCGGATGCTGGTTCCGGGTGATATCGTGGTTATGGTCAGTGACGGCATTATTGATGCCGGGCGTGGTACTGCCAAGGAGAACTGGGTAGCCAATTTTCTGCGCCGCACAGGCAGTGAGCGGCCGCAGGACATCGCCGATAAAATCTTAGGGCAGGCTCTGGAATATTCAGGCGGCGTCGCGGGCGACGACATGGCCGTGCTGGTAGCCAGAGTAGCTGAGCCACCGGGAATTATCCAATAAATAAACAAGTTTTGAGCCGGGGAACAGAGTCCCTGGCTCTTTCTTTTGGATATGTATAATTATGGAATCAGAGCCAATAATAAAACTACAGGTTTTTAAGACTGCTTTCTTTACCAGACCGTTAAAACGTGTTCTGGTTTTTGAAATTACAAGGAGTGTGATTCCGATGCAGGTATATCTGGGGATTGATGTTGGCTCTGTGAGCACCAATGTGGCTGTCCTCCGGCAAGAGGGAAGTGTTGTTGACAGTTTGTATATTCGTACCCGGGGAAAGCCGATTGAAGCCGTGCAAACAGGCTTGCAGGAAATAAAACAGCGGTTGGGCGATGCGGAAGTTTTGGGTGTGGGAACCACCGGCAGCGGCAGGTATCTGACAGGTATGGTGGTGGGAGCCGACAGCATAAAAAACGAAATTACCGCCCATGCAATTGCTGCTATGCATATTGTGCCGGATGTCAGAACAGTATTGGAAATTGGCGGACAGGATTCGAAACTGATTATTATCCGCAACGGTATTGTAACCGATTTTGCCATGAATACAGTATGTGCGGCGGGAACAGGCTCATTTCTGGACCAGCAGGCCTCCAGGCTGAATATTCCCATCAGCCAATTCGGCGAGCTGGCGCTGACGGCTACGGCACCTGTCCGTATTGCCGGGCGCTGCGCGGTATTTGCCGAGTCGGACATGATTCATAAACAACAGACAGGCCATGCAATCTCCGATATTTTGCAGGGTCTTTGCCAGGCATTGGTGAGAAACTATTTGAGTAATGTCGGTAAAGGCAAGCAAGTGACAGGACCGGTGGTGTTTCAGGGAGGCGTCGCTGCTAACAAGGGGATGCAGCGGGCCTTTGAAGATGCGCTGCAATGTCCTGTTGTTGTGCCGCCCTATTATAATGTCATGGGAGCTATCGGCGCAGCGCTGGCGGCCAGGGAGGAAGTGGCCGGCAAGGGCGTTTCCGCCTTTAAAGGGTTTACGGCGCTTGAGGCCGCCTATACCACCCGCAGCTTCGAATGCAGCGGCTGTGCCAATCTCTGTGAAGTCATTGAACTCAAAGCCGATGAGGCTATTCTCGGACGCTGGGGTGACCGCTGCGGCAAGTGGACCCAGAGTGCTCTTGAACGAACAGCAGCAGAGGAAGGTGAACCGGCATGCGTATTCGCGTAGGAGTGCCGCAAGCCCTGATGTATTATCAGTATGGCCCGGTCCTGGAACGTTTCCTGACCGGGTTGGGGGCTGAGGTGGTCTTATCCGGCGAGACCTCACGCCAGACGCTTGACTGTGGCAGTGTATTAGATGAAATGTGTTTGCCGTCCAAGGTCTGTTTCGGCCATGTCTGTTATTTGCAGGACAAGGTGGATTATTTATTTTTGCCGAGGATTATCAGCGTGAGCCAGGGGCAATATACCTGCCCCAAAATTATCGGGATGTCTGATGTGCTTAAGCACAATGCCGGCAAACTGCCGCCACTGATTGATATTCATGTCAATATGCGGCAGAAAAGCTGGCAATTATATCAGGCTATTGTTTCTGTGGGCCGGTTGTTCGGTCAGGGTATGGCTGCAAGCCTCTGTGCCTGGGTTCGTGCCTGGCAGTACCGGGTAAGAACGCAGCCGCAGGCGCTGACTTTGGATGGGCGCCCCCGGGTTGCTGTTGTCGGGCATCCGTATATTCTGTATGACCGTCAGGTCAGCCTTGACGTGCTGGGCAGGCTGGATAAGCTGGGTATACAGGTTTTGACCCCGGAAATGGTAAGGCCGGGTGAAGTGAATAAGGCAGCCGCCACTCTGGAGAAAAGACTGTTTTGGTCAGGCGGCCATACCATGGCTGGTGCGGCGTTGGCGCTGATGCTTGGCAATCAGCCCTTAAACGGGATTATCTTTGTGACTTGTTTTGCCTGCGGACCGGATGCCTTCGTCGGGGAGATTATCCGCCAGCAAGCCCAGCGCCTGGATATCCCCTGTATGCAGCTGTCACTGGATGAGCATACGGCAGAAGCCGGTGTAGTTACCCGGCTGGAAGCCTTTACCGATATGATTAAACGGAGGCGCAGACTATGATTGTCACTTTTCCGCATATGGGAACCCTGAGTATTGTTCTGAAATCGTTGTTCAGCCAGTTGGGGTGCCAGGTGCTGGTCCCGCCGCCGATGACCAGACATACTATGGAGCTCGGTACTCAGTTTTCGCCGGAAACCGTGTGCCTGCCATTTAAAATGACGCTGGGAAATTTCATGGAAGCCCTGGAGCAGGGGGCCGATACCATTGTGACCTGCGGCGGCTGCGGGCCTTGCCGTCTGGGTTATTACGCCGCCGTACAGCAGAAAATTCTGGCGGAAAGAGGTTATCGTTTTACCATGATAGCCATAGAGCCTAATCTTATCCATGTATATAAACAGCTAAAATATTTTGCCCCGCAGAAAAGCTGGCGCGAAATTTATCATGCCTTCCGGCTGGCCGGCGCCAAAATGAACCTGCTTGATGATGTACAGCGCGAGCTTGCCGTTATCAGGCCGCGCGAAATGAAAAGCGGTTCAGCCGAGCGAGTTTGGCGGCAGACCGTTGCCGCCGTGGATTTGGCTGAAAGCTGTCAGTCAGTACAAGCCATTAGAGCCGAGCTGTTGGCAAAATTGCAGGCAATAGAGCTGGCTCAAGGTGTTAGTCCCTTGCGTGTGGCGGTAGTGGGAGAGATTTATGTCATGCTGGAACCGTTTATCAATCAGAATTTGGAACAATGCCTTGCCGGCATGGGTGTAGAAACGTCAAAAACCATGCTATTAAGCGACTATGTACGCGGCCATCTTCTCCGCCGGCGCAGTTATGTGGAAATGTTCAAACAGCTTTCGGCTATGGCTGCGCCTTATCTGGGGCATTATGTTGGCGGACATGGTTTAAAAAGCATTGCTTATACTATTTTAAAGAAGCAGCAGGATTATGACGGTATTATCCAGGTTTATCCGTTTACCTGCATGCCGGAGGTTATTGCCAAAAATATTTTGCCCAAGGTTAGTCAGGATGTGGACATGCCGGTATTGACCCTGGCCTATGATGAACAGACAGGCGAGGCCGGCATCAGAACCCGGCTGGAGGCTTTTGTTGACCTTTTGCGGTACCGGAGTAAACCGGCGGCAGCGAGGGTTTAACAGGTGGCAGGAAAATGCAGTTTATGGCGCGAATTGATAATAAAAAGTCTGCAGGCAGAGCTGTTGGTCCTTTGGCCAGCTCTGCTTTGTATCAGCAGGTAAGTGCAGACTATCAGGTAGAGAGCCGGGGATACTATGCTGGATATTGTAAAAGGCTGGATTGCCAGCTATGATTTAATCAGACCGGGCAGCCGGATTCTGGCAGCCTGTTCGGGAGGTCCTGATTCGCTGGCATTGGTCCATATGCTTAACAGTCTTAAAGAGGAATACTCCTTTAGTCTGGCTGTTGCCCATGTCAATCATATGTTTCGGCCGGAGGCAGCCGGGGAAGCGGAATATGTGGCTGCTTTTTCAGCAGGTTTGGGACTTGTCTGCCATGTAACAGCTATTGACGTAGCAGCCTATGCTGCTGCCAATAAGCTGTCATCACAGCAGGCGGGCAGACTGCTGCGCTATCAGTATTTGCGCAGCGTTGCCGCCGGCTGGGGCGGGGCGCGGATTGCCACAGGCCATCACCGGGACGATCAGGTGGAAACCGTGCTGCTTAACCTTCTGCGCGGTGCCGGCAGCGGCGGTTTAAGAGGCATGCAGCCGGAAAATGGTGATATTATCCGGCCGCTTCTGGCTGTCAGCCGCCGGGATATTGAAGCCTATTGCGCTGACCGGGGACTCAAGCCGCGGTATGACAGCTCAAATTACAAAACCAATTATCTGAGAAACCGTGTCAGGCTTAAGCTTTTGCCAACCCTGGAGGCTGATTATAATCCCGCTATACGGGACGCATTGTGGCGGCTCTCTGAATTGGCGGGTGATGAATATGAGTATCTTAGCCAGGAGGCTGCCAAATTATGGGGGACAGTAGCGACAGCCGGTGACCGGGTGGCTATTGATGGCAAGGCTTTGGCCGGACTGCATAAAGCCCTGCAGCGTGAACTTATCCGTCAAGCTATTGAAAAAAAACGTGGAGACCTAACAGGAATCAGCTATGGTCATGTGGAAAAATTATTAATCATGGCATTAACCGGCACCGTTGGCTCAGTGTTGACACTGCCCGGCGGGCTGACTGCCCAAAAAACCTATAGCGGTTTGGAATTGTTGAACAGTGCCTCAGATCTGAAACCAGCACCGTTTACAGGGGGCTTTAAGCCGGGAGAAGTTGCTGTACCTGGTGCAACTGTTGTTAACGGTATGAAAATACTGGCCGAGATGATCACCGGCTCGCCGTCCAGTCAGGGACCAGGCACAGCCATATTTGATCTTGAACAGCTCAGGCTGCCGCTTGTTGTGAGGACACGGCAGCCTGGTGACAGGTTCCGGCCATTAGGGCTTGGCGGCAGTAAAAAGCTCAAAGAGTTTTTTATTGACAATAAAATCCCGGAAATTCAGCGGGATTCTATTGTGCTTATTGCCGATCAGCAGGAAATTATCTGGGTGGCGGGTTACCGGCAAAGTGAACATGGAAAGGTTAGTGCTAATACGCAAAAAAAACTGCAGCTTAGTATTTCTAATGGAAGGATGTTTAAATATGAGTAATAAAATGCTGGATGACCTGGATAAGATATTATTTAGTAAGGATGAATTAGCCGACCGGATTAAAGAATTAGGTGCGGCCATTACTGCCGATTACGCCGGCAAAGAAATTCTGATGATTGGCGTTTTGCGCGGCGCAGTGATTTTTATGGCTGATTTGGCCCGCTCCATAGATTTGCCGGTGGCTATCGATTTTATGGCGGTATCCAGCTATGGTGCGGCCACATCTTCCAGCGGTGTTGTCCGGATTTTAAAAGACCTTGATGAAAATGTGGAAAACAAACATCTGCTTATTGTTGAAGACATTATTGATTCAGGGTTAACATTAAATTATCTGATAGAGAATTTATGGTCCCGCAAACCGGCCAGTATCAAGATCTGCACACTTTTAAACAAGCCAGACCGGCGCAAAGTGGAAGTTCCCATTGCCTACAATGGGTTCACTATTCCCGACCATTTTGTCGTGGGTTATGGTTTGGATTTTGCAGAGAAATATCGCAACCTGCCCTTTATCGGGGTGCTTAAACCGAAAGTTTATGAAGGATAACTGCTTTCTTAATTGTCAACTTTTCCTTAATATGCTATAATTATGCGATATGAATGATAACCTGTTAGTAACGCCGTTTTTGTGGTCCAGCGAGAGGAGGGCTACTTGTTGAACAAGTTTTTCCGGAATGTCAGTTTTTACTTGTTGATTATCATAATAGCCATTTCGATAATCGACTACTATTCGTCGAAAACAACACCTAAGCAAGAAATCAGCTATACTCAATTTTTAGTGCAAGTCCAGGAGCAAAAGGTTGAGCGGGTGACGATTGTTGACAACGCTATTCGCGGTAAGCTCAAAGATGGGCAGGAGTTTTCGACAATTGCCCCTAATGATCCGACGCTGATTAATGAGCTCAGGGCAAAAGGGGTTGACATCAAGGCCGAAGAGCCGCCCCAACCGCCATGGTGGACGACGATTTTCTCATCCATTCTGCCGATACTGCTCTTGATTGGTGTATGGTTTTTTATCATGCAGCAAACACAGGGTGGCGGCAACCGGGTTATGTCCTTTGGCAAATCCCGGGCAAAACTGCATGGTGAGGATAAAACCAAGGTTACCTTCAGCGATGTGGCCGGAGCAGATGAGGCCAAACAGGAACTGGAAGAGGTTGTTGAGTTCCTGAAGCATCCGAAGAAATTTAACGATTTAGGGGCGCGTATCCCCAAAGGGGTGCTCTTATTCGGACCGCCGGGTACAGGTAAGACCTTGTTGGCACGGGCGGTAGCCGGGGAAGCCGGTGTACCTTTCTTTAGCATTAGCGGCTCCGACTTTGTGGAAATGTTTGTCGGTGTCGGTGCTTCCAGGGTGCGCGACTTATTTGAACAAGCGAAGAAAAGTGCTCCCTGTATTGTGTTTATCGACGAGATTGACGCGGTTGGCCGGCAGCGGGGTGCGGGCCTTGGCGGCGGTCATGATGAACGTGAGCAGACCTTGAACCAATTATTGGTTGAGATGGATGGCTTTGGTGTGAATGAGGGGATTATTATTATCGCCGCTACCAACCGTCCGGATATCCTTGATCCGGCGCTTTTGCGCCCAGGCCGGTTTGACCGCCAGATTGTGGTTGACCGTCCGGATGTTAAAGGACGTTTGGAAATACTCAAAGTGCATACCAAAGGCAAGCCTGTCGCCAAAGAAGTTAATCTTGATGTGCTGGCACGCCGCAGTCCCGGCTTTACCGGCGCGGATCTCAGCAATTTAGTTAATGAAGCGGCGCTCTTGGCTGCCAGACGCAATAAGCGGCGGATTGAAATGCCGGAGCTGGAAGAGGCTGTTGAGCGTGTTGTGGCAGGACCTGAACGCAAATCCAAGGTCATCAGTGATAAAGAGAAAAAACTTACCGCCTATCATGAGGCCGGTCATGCGCTTGTCGGCATGATGCTGACCCATACCGACCCGGTGCATAAGGTATCGATAATTCCCCGCGGGCGGGCGGGCGGCTATACGCTGATGCTGCCGAAGGAAGACCGTTATTATGCAACCAGGACAGAGCTCCTGGAACAGCTTAAAACACTCTTAGGCGGCCGGGTTGCCGAGTCTGTCGTGCTGGGTGAAATTAGTACCGGCGCGCAAAATGACTTGGAACGGGCCACCGATTTGACCCGCAAGATGATTACCGAGTATGGCATGAGTGAAGTATTAGGTCCGATTACCTTTGGCCGCCGCCAGGAGCAGCAGGTTTTCTTAGGCCGCGATATTTCCCGTGACCGCAACTATAGTGAAGAGGTTGCCTATTCCATTGACAAGGAAGTGCGCCGCCTGATTGAAGAAGCCTATGACAAGACAGAAGAACTGCTGCGGACCAACATTGACAAGCTGCACCTGATTGCCAACGCGCTTTTAGAGCGTGAAACGCTTGAGGCCCATGAACTGGAGCAGCTGTTAAATCAGGGCAGTATAACTGAAACAGATTTAAGCAGCGAGGATGATGTGCCGCCTGCTGATCTGCCGCCGGTCAATGCCGAAACTGACCCGGATACCGGCAACAGTCCTAAGATTGTTTATAGTTTTGGTCTGGCTGAATCGCGCTACTGAAAGTAAGCTGAACAACGGCAGGTATACATACCTGCCGTTTTGTTATATGTAAATATAGATGCCAAGGAGGTTCAGGGTGAGAAAACTGTTAGTAATTATAGTGATTATGCTATTATCAACCGGGGTGCTGCAAGCCGCCCCGGCGGCTCCGCCGGTTGCATACGAAAAAGGTGTTGTGGTATTTGTGGGGCCGCTGGATCAAACGATGCAGAAGCAGTATCATATGGCCCAGGGTGAGCTTGTCAGTATTCAGCTGACAAGCGGACCGGAGACCGGCAAAGTGGTCGATACCTTTAATTTTGTCTCAGACCGTTCGGCCTATGAAATCAGGGTTAAGCCGGGTGACAAGGTTATTGTTGCCGTCACCAGTGACCTGGGCAGAACAAGCTATCATGTCAGTGATTTTGACCGCTTTGATTATGTGTATGTGCTGGGCGGTTTATTTGTGCTGGCGCTGGTGGTGTTTGGCGGAGTGGTGGGCGCTAAGTCGGTATTGGTTATCGCCTTTGCGATGCTGCTCATCTTTAAGTTTTTTATTGATCAGGTGATGGTTAATCTGTACAGCTTAACCTTGTTGACCCTGGTGGTGTCTGCCATTATTGCCGTGGTGACCCAGGTGGTGGTAAGCGGGGTGTCGAAAAAAACCCTGGCCGCCATTTTGGGGACTGTCGGCGGTGTGGCGATAGCCGGAATACTGTCAATGCTATCGGTCAAGCTTATGCACTTGACAGGCTTGGACTCCGAAGAGGCCATGCTGCTCAAAGCATCGATGCTGGCACAGATTGATTTTCAGGGCGTGCTGTTTGCGGGAATGGTTTTTGGCTCCCTGGGGGCTGTTATGGATGTTACCATTTCCATTGCCTCGGCGGTATATGAGGTCAGGAGCGTTCACCCGACCATCGGTTTTAAGGAACTGGTGCGGGCAGGTATGAATGTGGGGCGGGATATTATGGGGACCACATCCATCACCCTGATTCTGGCTTATGCCGGCACTTCCCTGCCGCTGATGCTGCTGATTGCTTCACAACAGAATGCGCCGATGCTAAAGATACTAAATCTAAATCTGATCGTGACCGAATTTGCCAGAGCCTTAACCGGCAGCATCGGTTTGGTTTGCGCTATACCGCTGACTGCTGTCATTACGGCTATGCTGCTGAAAAGAGACTGAGTCAAGGGACAGTTCTCTGACTCGTGAGAGGGGGAGAAGGATGAGTTGGATAAAACCGTATCAGGCTACCGGTCTGGGAAGTTTGCCGCATCAGGATGAGTTAACGGCCCTGCAGGTAATTGCCAAGGCCATGCCGGATTGGCCGCATTGGCCGCAGCTGCCGGCGAAGATGCCGGAACAGGGTTTTGTCGTACAGTATGTTCAGCCACTGATTAGACTTGGGGTGCTGACGTCAAGGCCGCTTAAGGATCCGGTATTTGTTCGGACAGAGCCCGGCTGGGAGGATAAGGCCGGTAACTTTTACGAGCAATATCTGGCCTTTGTCAATGGCGATAGCAGGGCGGAGCAGACCTTTGCGCTTGAGGGTGAGGCTTTTGCCGGTCTTGAAGCGTTCATCAGGAATTTTAACCTTTGTTTCCCTAAGGCTCAAGGGGTCAAAGGTCATGTCAGCGGGCCACTGACGGTAGGGATGCAAATTAAGGATGAGCGGGGCAGGGCGTGTTTTTATGATGAGACGCTGCGGGAAATTTTAGTGCATTGCCTTACCGCCGAGGCTGTACTCGAAGCACGGCGGCTAAAAACATTGGGTTTACCTGTACTTATATTTATTGATGATCCGGGATTGTTTCTGATTGGTGCATCTACGCATATTACCTTAACCAGAGAAGCTGCCGCCGCTGCTTTGGCTGCTGTTATTGACGCCCTCCACACCGAAGGTGTTAAGGTGGGGGTGCATGCTTGCGCCGGCATTGACTGGTCAATTTTGTTTGCGCTGCCAGTGGATGTAATAAGTTTTGATGCGTATCATTATTTTACCGGCATGGCACTGCAGGCAGACGGTTTGGCTCAGTACCTGGAGCAGGGCGGCAAACTGGCCTGGGGGCTTGTTCCTACTTCGGAAGAAGCCTGGCAGGAAACGCCGGCGTCAATACTGCGGCGGTTTGATGAGCAGTGTGCCGAACTGGCCGGGCGGGGTGTTGATGCTGCCGTATTGCGGCAAAGTATTATTTGGACACCAAGCTGTGGCACAGGAGCGTTGCCTGTCGAGCTGGCAGAGCATGTCTATGGGCTAGTCGAGGGTGTGGTTGACAGGCTGAATTCCTAATACAAGTATGTAAAAATAACATTGCCACGCCGGCATTGACGGGCGTGGCAATGTTTTTAATCGGATTTTACCGGCAGCGTAAACGTAAACGTAGTGGTCTGGCCCGGCGTACTGGTGGCGCCGACAGTGCCGCCCATCGCGATTACTAACTTGTGGGTGATGGCTAAGCCAAGCCCGGTGCCGCCGTCACCGCGGGAACGCGATTTATCTACCCGGTAAAAGCGCTGCCAGATATATGGCAGGTGTTCGGGTTCGATGCCTTGGCCGGTGTTACTTATATCAATAGCTACCTGCTGTTGAAAGGTACGGGCAGACAGACTGATGGCCGAACCTGGTACAGCATGGCGAATCGCGTTGGTCAGAAGGTTGGTAAGCACCTGATCCAGCCGGTCGGGATCGGCCAGGACTGGCGGCAGTGTGTCCGGGATGTTTGTCTCTACTGTTAACTCTTTGAGCTCCAGGAAGGGAATCAGCGCAGAGGTATGTTCGGTAATGAACTCGGTGAGCCGGATATGCTGAGCGGCAAGGGGGATTTCGCCTGCTTCCAGTTGTGAAAGGTCCAGCAAATCACCAACCAGCCGGCCAATCCGGTTGCTTTCGGCCACAATGCCGGTGAGGTAGCGTTCACGTTGTTTTTCGGTGGTGACAAGCCCGTCCAGCATGGTTTCAGCCAAAGCTTGGATTGAGGCTACCGGGGTTTTTATTTCATGGGAGACATCTGACAAAAATTCACGCCGTTTTTGTTCCAATTGTGCCAGCTCTGCCGCCATTGTGTTAAAGGTTCGGCCAAGTTCACCGATTTCATCACTTCGCGTGGCTGTGGTGCGGCTGGCATAATTGCCGGCCGCAAAGGCAGCGGCGGCCTGGCTGATATCACGCAGCGGACGGGTCAGGTTGCGGGCCGTTAACAGTCCCACAATCATGGCGGCAAAAGCACTGGCTGCCAGAGAATATAGCAGCAAATTTCCCAGGGCCTGCGTTGTGCGGGTAACACCTTTCAGTGGAGAATAGAGAAATAATGCGGCTGGCGGATCGGATTCCCGCGGTGGCAGCGGCAAGGCTGCCACTATCGCCGGGTCGCCATTGCGCCAGGGTTTCAATATCTTCTGTGAGCCGTTGCTGTCCAAATCCAGCCAATCGGCTTTATCCCATAACTCGGACAAGTTTCCCAGGCGTTTTCCTCTCCAGCCTTTTGGCGGTTGACCGGCAAGGACCTTGCCGTTTTTATCCATGAGCCAGATATCGCCGCCGGCCATATCGCCCATGCGGTCAATCCACCGGTCAGGCGGCTTTTGCCCTTTGGCTAAGGTGGGTGTAAGCATATCTACGGCTGCTTTGCCTTTGGCCAGGAGGTCGCGGCGTTTGTTTTCGATAACATGATCACGCACCAGGTAAGACATAAGTAAGCCTAAGGTCAACATGCTGACAAGAATAATTGCCACATGTGATAACAGCAGTTTAGCAAACAGCGATCTGATCATTTGGCAGTCACCTCAAATTTGTAGCCTACGCCCCACACCGTATGGATATAACAGTATTTGGGGTTATCAATTTTTTGCCGCAGGCGTTTGATGGTAGCGTCAACGGTGCGGTCGGCGCCGTCGAAGTCATAGCCCCAGACATTAATGAGGAGCTGCTCCCGGGAAAAAGCCATTTTAGCATGGCGGGCCAGAAAAGTTAACAGCTCAAACTCTTTGGGGGACAGTTGATTGCTTGTTTTGCCGGAGGCTACTGTTTGGGCAGCTAAATCGATACTGAGCTCAGGAAATTCTATACAGGTGCCGGCCTCGACCAAGAGGCCGCTGCGGCGCAGTACGGCTTTAACCCGGGCAATAACTTCGCGGGGACTGAAGGGCTTGGTGATATAATCATCCGCGCCCAGGGAAAATCCGGTAAGCTTATCGGCTTCCGCACTTTTGGCGGTTAAAAAGATCACAGGTACTTTGCGTTCCACCGCTGCGCAAATTTCCCAGCCTGTTCGTTTCGGTAACATGACATCAAGAATTAATAAATCCGGACGGTGCTCCTCTTCTATTGCCAGGGCCGTTTGTCCGTCAAATGCGGTAAAGACCTTAAAGCCTTCGCGCTCCAGATAAAGCTGAATGACTTCAACAATAGTCGCTTCATCGTCGGCCAGCAATATTTTGATCTGTTCCATAAGCCACCTCACACGATAGTGATTAAATACATTTTTTTTCAAAAGGATAAAGTGGGTCCAGAACCTAAAGCAATGCTATCATACTCCGGCGGTTGTGTAAATGAGGGGAAAGGCCTAATTGACAATGGTTAACCAATGAATTATTATTAGGGTAACAATGCTGACTTTGGAGTGAATATGCAATGCGAACGGCCATTTTGGAACTCTTAAAGAAAAATTCAGATCAATACATTTCAGGCGAAAATATCTCTCAGTTACTAAAGGTATCGCGAACAGCGGTCTGGAAGCATATTCGCGCCCTTAAGCAAGCCGGTTACGAAATCGAAGCCCATCCCCGGCTGGGATATGTGTTTAGACAAATGACAGAACGCTTACTGCCGGGGGAGATTAAGGCTCATCTGACCAGTTCGGTACTGGGGCGGGAAATTCATTATTTTAGCGAAATTGATTCAACTAATAATGCGGCCAAAAAATTGGCAGCCGACGGCTGTCCGGAGGGTACTATTGTTGTTGCCGAAGAGCAGCTTACCGGGCGCGGCCGTTTGGCCAGAGGCTGGTATTCGCCGTTTGGCAAAGGGATCTGGCTGTCAGTGGTTCTCAGGCCGCCGTTTGCTCCCATGGAGGCGGCTAAATGCACGTTGATGGCAGCAGTTGGTATAAACCGGGCAATAAACGCTGTAACAGGCGCCGGCTGTGGCATTAAATGGCCTAATGACATTCTGTGCAAGGGCCGCAAGGTGGTAGGCATTCTTACAGAAATGAGTGCGGAGATGGATGCCATTAACTATGTGGTAATTGGCATTGGTGTTAATGTTAATATGGAGGAGCAGGATTTTCCCGAAGAAATTGCCGCTACCGCCACTTCGTTAGCCATGGCAGCCGGATGCCGGATTCCGCGCATGAAGCTGCTGACAGCTATTCTGGCTGAACTGGAAAATGTGTATAGTACAGTCAAAACTTCAGGCTTTGCGCCAATACTTGCCGAGTGGAAAAGCCAGTCGATCACCTTAGGGCAGCAGGTGGCGGTGAATGGTATTGACCGGAATTTTACCGGCCTGGCTGTTGATATTGATGCCGACGGCGCGTTGCTCATTAAGACACCGCAAGGCATAGAACGGGTGCTGGCCGGTGATGTATCTATCAGACCTAGTATTGAGGAGGGAACCTGATGCAAATTCGTTCGATGGCGCTTACCAGTTTGTTTGCCGCTCTGCTGGCGGTGAGCTCTCAGATATCTATTCCTATTGGGCCTGTGCCGGTTGTCATGCAGGTTATGATGGTGCTGCTGGCCGGTATGGTGCTGGGCAGCCGTTTAGGGCCGGCAAGTGTGGCCGTCTGGGTGCTTTTAGGTGTATTCGGGCTGCCGGTTTTTGCCCAGGGCAAAGCAGGAGCGGCTGTCTTAATTGGTCCTACGGGCGGTTATATTGTTGGCTATTTTTTCTGTACGTATATTGTTGGCTATGTTGCGGAACACTTTGAACTGACCTACAAGTATACCGCTTTGTCCATGTTAGCCGGTCTGGCGGTTATTTATGGTGCGGGTTTGGCGGGATTCATGCTTTCCTTCCAATATGTGCTGCACAAAGCTATGACGCTGGACAGGGCGCTGAATCTGGCAGTGCTGCCCTTTTTGCCGTTTGACCTGATTAAAACAGCGGCTGCTGTATATGTTGGTGTACGTGTACGCCGGGCTTTGTTAAAAACCGGTTTGCTTGGCAGCAGGCAACCTGTATAAATGGCTGTCAATTCCCCGTATTGTTTTTAGAGTGTATTTACAATCTTCCCGCTTTTGCGGTACAATAATAGCTATTAATAATTAAATCTGCACAAATAGCGCAGGCAGCTTCCGGCTGCACAGGGGGATTTTACTCATGTTATTAGTATTTGATGTTGGCAACAGCAACATCGTTTTGGGAGCTTTTGACGGCGAAGAACTTGTGTACCACTGGCGGGTATCGACAGATAAACAAAAGCCCGGTGATGAGTACGGAATGTTGATTTACAACCTGTTTACTTATCGCGGCATGAAAATGGAAGATATTGAAGCCATTGTTATTTCTTCGGTTGTTCCGCCGCTGGTTGTACCGTTAACCAGGATGTGCCAGCGATATTTTAATGTCGACCCGCTTGTTGTCGGGCCTGGTGTTAAAACCGGTATGTGTATCAAGTATGAAAATCCGCGCGAAGTGGGTGCAGACCGTATTGTAAATGCCATTGCGGCCTATGACAAATATGGCGGACCGTTGATTATTGTGGATTTTGGCACAGCCACCACCTTTTGCGCTTTGGCGGAAAATGGCGATTATCTGGGTGGTGCCATTGCACCAGGTATTGGTATTTCCACTGAAGCTTTATTCCAGCGGGCAGCTAAATTGCCCCGCATCGAACTTATTAAGCCTAAAAATGTGATATGCCGCAATACTATCAATAGTATGCAGTCAGGCATTATTTATGGTTTTGTTGGACAAGTAGATGAAATTGTCCGTCGCATGCGTATTGAGATGGGACAGAAGGCGAGTGTTGTCGCTACAGGCGGTTTAGCCAACCTTATTGCCCAGGAGTCTAACACCATTGATAAGGTGGATACCTTCCTGACATTAGAGGGTCTCCGTCTTATTTACGAACGCAACCGGTAATACAGAGGCTAAGCAGGGCGGTCAATATGGCCGCCCTTTAAAAATATAGGAGGTCATATGCAAATCGGGAAACTCAAATTGGCCAATCCGGTTATTCTGGCACCCATGGCCGGGGTAACAGACCTGCCGTTTCGTTTGCTTGCCAAAGAAATGGGCTGTGGCTTGGTCTATTCCGAGATGGTTAGTGATAAAGGCCTTATTTATGATAATGTTCATACCAAGAAGCTGCTGGCTATTGATGAACGGGAACGGCCGGTGGCGCTGCAGATCTTTGGTTCAGAGCCTGACAGCATGGGACAAGCAGCCACCATTGTTGCTAATGCCGGAGCTGATATTATTGATATCAATATGGGCTGCCCTACGAATAAAATTGTTAGAAATGGCGAAGGCTCGGCGCTTATGCTAAGCCCTGATTTAGCCTATCGCATTATTGCTGCCGTCGTAACGGCGGCTGGCGATGTGCCGGTAACTGTAAAGTTTCGCAAAGGCTGGGATGATAAGTCGGTTAATGCCGTAGAGATTGCCAAACTGGCCGAACAGGCCGGCGCGGCGGCTGTCAGTGTGCATGGCAGGACCCGGGAACAGTTTTACTCCGGTCAGGCTGACTGGAAGATTATCCGGGAGGTAAAACAGGCTGTTGGCATACCTGTTATCGGCAATGGTGATGTCCGCACGCCGCATGATGCCAAGCGTTTATTGACTGAGACCGGCTGTGATGGCATAATGGTAGGACGGGGAGCCCAAGGCAATCCCTGGATATTCCGTCAAATAATCCATTATCTGGCCACCGGCGAAATACTGTTGCCGCCAGGACTTGACGAACGGATTGACATGCTGCTGCGGCATCTGGATATGCTTGTTGAGCACAAAGGCGAGTATGTTGGTATCAGAGAAATGCGCAGTCATGCTGCCTGGTACACCAAGGGGCTGCATAAATCGGCCGAGTTAAGGCTTACCTTTAACCAGGCGGCAAGTAAAGCCGATTTTATTCGAATTATGGAAGATTACCGTGCGCTGGCATTGAGGTGAATATCGTGAATATGCTTATTATGCCTGTCGCAAACGGCGTATTGCCAAGAGCGCAGGGCGGGACGATTACCGGTATGTTTATTATTGAAAATGGCGGCCAGTTACTGTTAGATGTAGGGGTTGGAAAAGAAATTCTCATCTGTCCCTGGATTGTGGAAGAACAAGGTTTATATCCTGTAGGTGTAATTGTCCGTATCATGAATATCTGGAATCATGCGGTTGTCGATGAGACCGGCGTTGAAACTCCCGTACTGATGGCTAAGCTGGAAGGGCGGGGCCATGCCCGCTGGCACACACTCCGTACGGCTGGCAGCTATATCTATTCCGATAATGTTGAACAGCTTAACTTAAAGAAGCTGCGGCAGGAGTACCCGTCCATTTCCGGTGCCGGGTGGGCGCCGCAGGGCGGCTATACAGAGTTCCGGGATAAAAGTGATATTCCTGTTACTTTATATGGGAATGACCTGGAAACAGGCCGGCAAGTAAGTATAACCGCTAATTTAGGCGGATTGGTTGAACTGGAACAAGCTCACACCATTGAACACTCTGTCATTAGGGCATTACAGACCTACGGGCTTTGTACGCCCCGGACACTGATTGCGGCTATGAGCCGGGAAACCGACGAACTGAAAAAATCGGTGGAGTTTAGCATCAAGCATACCCTGCCGGAGGCTTTAGGATTGACGGCCAGCGGTGCCTGCGGCAATCCTATGACCAATTTAGCCCAGGTATATTTGGCCCAAGAGTTTGTCAGCAATATTGAAGCAGGCAAATCCTTGAATGAGTCACTGGATAAAGCCCGCCGCTCGACGATGTCTCAGCTGACTGACGATATCGGTCTTACTATGAACCAAGGCATCCGTGTTTTACAAGGGCTTAAAAAAGGTATGGTTCATGATGATACAATATTAAAGCTGCAAACCTATAAGAAAGTAATAAGCCGTTTCCCCTTTGAACCCTGGGGATAACGGTTTTTTTCGAATTTTCCTATTTTATGGAAAAACTTGTTAACAAGCAAAAATAATGCTAAAATATGTATGTACACAATATTGTGCACATATACTACAAGGGGAGATGACCAAGTCGTGTTGCTTCGCATTGGTGACAAGATTGTTGACCGTCAGAAGATTCATCATACTGTGGACAAAATTCTTGAGCTGCGCAAGGGCGGCCTGTCACAGCTGGAAGTAGCGGGGCAGGCGGGTGTTGACCGGACTTTTGTTTCACGTCTGGAGACGATTGGCGAGATTCGCAAAGGCGGCCGGATAGCACTCATTGGTTTCCCGATAAAAAACTGCGAGGAAATTTACGCCATAGCCAGACGGGAAGGCATTGATTACTGCCTGCTTTTGTCTGAGCAGGAGCGCTGGGACTTTGTTCAGACTAAGAGCGGTATCGAGCTTTTCAATACCATTATGGAGATCATTTCCAGTGTGCGTAAGCATGATATAGTAATTATTATTGGGTCAAATATGCGGATAAAGCTAATGGAGACCTTACTGGACAAAGCCGTAATCGGCGTACAAATCGGGGAATCACCAATCGCAGAAGATAAATATGTGAATCCGGAGGATATTTGTGCACTTATTAAGCAGCTCAGGTTTTAGTCGGGAGGATATGCGATGAAACAGGTGGTAAGCATCAGTCTGGGTTCATCTAAACGCAATGGTACGACAGTTGCCACTTTTGGCGGGCACGAATTTTGTATCAACCGAATAGGAACAGACGGGGATAAAAATAAGGCGGCGCGGCTTATTCGTGAGCTGGACGGTCAGGTGGATGCTATCGGGCTTGGCGGTACGGACCTGTATATTTATGCCGGTGCAAAACGGTATACTTTCCGGGAGTCGGCAGCTTTGGCTGCCAACGCCAAAATAACGCCGGTAGTTGACGGCAGTGCCATAAAAAACACCTTGGAGCGGCGGGTAGTATCCTGTCTTATGACTAAACACGGCTGGGATTTCAAAGATAAAGAAGTGCTTATCGTGTGTGCCGTTGACCGGTTTGGTCTGGCCGAAGCCCTGGCGGCGGCCGGCAGCCGGACGGTATTTGGTGACCTGATGTTTGGGTTAGGGCTGCCTGTACCTATTACCACTTTAACCGGTTTGTCCCGGCTGGCCATCCTGATAGCTCCTATTGTCACCAAACTGCCTGTCAGCTTGTTTTATCCTACTGGTGACAAGCAGACACAAGTTACCCCCAAATTTGAGCAGTATTTCCATAACGCCAGTATTATTGCCGGAGATTTTCATTTCATTAGACGATATATGCCGGCGATTATGAAAGATAAATTAATTATTACCAACACTGTGACCCAAGAGGATGAAACCCTGCTCAGAAAACGCGGCGTGGCCACCCTGGTAACCACTACGCCGGAGATGGGCGGGAGGTCTTTTGGCACCAATATTTTAGAAGGGGTACTGACCGCTTTATCCGGCAAACGCCCCGAGCAGTTAACGGTAGAAGATTATACCCAGCTTATAGAACAAAACGGGATTGAGCCGAGGTTAAAAACCTTATGATGAAGGAGGCGCTTGTATTTGCAAAAATTTGCTTTTGTAGTTCATCCGCTTGAAGCCAGGGATTTTAGCCGGAAATTTTCCTTTACCCGTAACTGGCCTGATGGGTTAGTAGAGGGAATTATTAAATACATACCGCCGTTTAAAGTATCTCACATTAGAGGTATCGATTCTGGGCATAATACGGCTGAAGGATGGTTTATAGGGTGCCCCCTGACATCCCGTCAAATGCTGGACATGCCTGAACCCTATGTAATTAAAAAGATTATTAAGGCCGGCAAAGTAGCTGAAAAACTGGGCGCAAAAATTGTTGGCCTTGGTGCTTTTACTTCCATCGTTGGTGATGCGGGCATATCTATCGCCAAGAATTTGAATATTGCAGTGACCACAGGCAACAGTTACACGGTGGCAACCGCACTGGAAGGAACGCGTCAGGCAGCTAAGCTGATGGAAATTGATTTAGAACGGGCTAATGTACTTATTCTGGGTGCGACAGGCGCTATTGGCGCAGCTTGTGCACAGATTTTAGCCAAGGAAGTGCGCTATTTGACACTGGCTGCCCGTGATGAATCCAAGCTTGAAAAACTTGCTACACAAATTTTAAAATCTACAGGATTAGCCGTGCGGGTAACTGCAAATACTAAACATGCTATTCGGAATGCAGATATTGTTGTAGCCGTAACCAGCGCTATCGACAGTATAATTGAGCCTGAGGACCTAAAGCCAGGCGCTATTGTGTGCGATGTAGCCAGGCCGCGCAATGTCTCCCGTCGGGTAGCAGAAATACGTAATGATGTACTTGTCATCGAAGGTGGGATAGTTGAGGTCCCGGGAGATGTACAGTTTGGCTTAAACTTTGGGTTTCCGCCGCAAACTGCCTATGCCTGTATGGCTGAAACCATGATATTAGCGTTAGAGGGACGTTACGAAAACTTTACGCTAGGGCGGGACTTGACGGTAAAACAAGTCGAAACTATTAATAAATTGGCGAATAAGCACGGTTTTAAACTTGCCGGATTCCGAAGTTTTGAGAGAGCGATTACGCCGCCGGAACTGACTGGGATTAAAAATAATGCTGCCCGGAAAGCTGTTCAAGTACAATCAGGTATACAAAGGGGTGCTTTAGAAAATATTGACAAAAATCTCATTTATGCCTATAATAATGAAAAATAGAGGATAGTCATAGTATCAGGCCTCTTACCCATCAACAGTGTCAAGTCCTACTTGACACTATTTATATTGCCCAGTCCTGATAGCTAAAGATTTTCCCGCAACTTCGGGCAATTTTTTTACTCAACCGAATACACTATCACAAAAGGAATTTGCAATATTTGCAAAAAAGACTTTTGCAAATATTTGAATAAAGAGGAGAATGTAATAATGGAAAAAGACGTTATGCTGACCATAGACGGACTGAAGAAGTTGGAGCAAAAGCTTGACCATTTAAAATCAGTTCGCCGCCGGGAAGTGGCTGAGCGTATTAAACAAGCCATTGAATTCGGTGATATCAGCGAAAACTCAGAGTATGAGGATGCCAAAAATGAACAGGCCTTTATTGAAGGTGAAATTCTGGGCTTGGAAAAAATTCTGCGCAATGCCAAAGTCATAGACGAAGGCGAAGTAGGAACCGACATTGTGGCGCTGGGCTCCACCGTTAAGCTTAAAGATCTGGAATTTGATGATGAATTGGAATATACTATTGTTGGTTCGGCTGAAGCCGATCCTGCCGAATTCAAAATTTCTAACGAATCACCTGTTGGTCAGGCTATTATTGGCCAAAAGGTCGGCAGTGTGGTAGAAGTAAATGTTCCAGCCGGAATTTTGAAATATGAAGTCATGGAGATCAGACGACAATAGTAATCTGATATTTGAAGAAAGTAGGACAGGGGAGACGTTACATGGCAGAAACAGAAGCAGTACAAGATAATCAGCAGACAGCAGAAGACCTAAACGAATTGATGAAGGTTCGCCGGGAGAAGATGGATAAAATTGCTGCCCAGGGGATTGAGCCTTTTGGGCGGAAATATGATTTTACCCATCACGCGCAGACCATCATTGAGCAGTATGCTCAATTAGAAGGACAAACTGTCCGCATAGCCGGCCGGCTTATGGCCGTACGCGGTCATGGGAAGGCCAGCTTTGGCCATGTAATGGATATGACCGGCAAAATTCAGGTTTATTTTCGCCAGGATGTGCTGGGGGAAACGGCCTATGAGCAGTTTCGACTCTTAGATATTGGTGATCTTGTAGGCATTGAAGGCGTGGTATTTACAACCCAAAAAGGTGAAATCAGCATAAAGGCCACCAGCTTTGAATTTTTGGCTAAAACACTCCGGCCGCTGCCGGAAAAGTGGCATGGATTGAAAGATGTTGAGACCCGCTATCGTCAGCGTTACCTTGATTTGATTGTAAACCCTGAGGTACGCAATAACTTCGTCATACGCAGCAAAATCATCAGAGCTATGCGCCAACAGTTGGATGATCGCGGTTTCCTGGAAGTGGAGACCCCCATGATGCATCCGATCGCCGGTGGGGCAGCAGCCAAGCCGTTTATTACCCATCATAATGCACTTGACATGAAGCTATATATGAGAATTGCTCCGGAGCTATACCTCAAACGCCTGATTGTGGGCGGTTTTGAAAAAGTGTATGAACTCGGGCGGGTATTCAGAAACGAAGGCATTTCGATTAAGCATAATCCGGAATTCACCATGATCGAACTGTATCAGGCGTTTGCCGACTATCAGGATGTTATGCGTCTGACAGAAGAAGTCGTAGCCGGTGTCGCCCAGGCCGTTCTTGGCACCACCAAGATTACTTATCAAGGCCAGGAAATTGACCTGACACCGCCCTGGAACCGGATGACTATGCCGGAAGCTATTAAAAAGTTTGCCGGAGTGGACTTTGATGAGGTTACTACCATCGAAGCGGCTAGGGCTATTGCCGATAAACTAGGTGTTAAGTATGAACAAAAGCATGGGATTGGCGGAATCTTGAACAATGTATTTGAGGAAGTGGCAGAGCAGCATTTGATTCAGCCAACCTTTATCATTGGCCATCCTACCGAGATATCACCTTTGGCTAAACGTAACAAAGACAATCCGGACATTACCGACCGGTTTGAGGCGTTTGTTTTTGCCCGTGAGATTGCCAATGGTTTTTCGGAATTGAATGATCCGATTGATCAGCACGGACGATTTGCTGATCAGCTGACACAGCGGCTGGCTGGTGATGATGAAGCTCATATGATGGATGAAGACTATATCACCGCACTTGAGTATGGCCTGCCGCCTACCGGTGGTCTGGGTATTGGTATTGACCGGTTGGTTATGTTTTTGACCGATTCCTATTCCATCCGGGATGTGCTGCTTTTCCCACATATGCGTCACCGTGATTAACTACGTGTAAAAAGCTGACCGGTTGCGGCCGGTCAGCTTTTTATACGTTTGACAGTTGTTTATAAGTTTTGGGTGCCGATACAAGACATGGTGTGGACGGCTGTCATACAACTATCTTGTTTTGATTGACAAGCTCACAGCCATTGTGTTAATATACTACTCGTTCGCTTGAAGATTTAACCGATGGTTACTCAAATGAGATGTTGACAGACCAATTGCTATATGCTAATATATAGAAGTCGCTGAAACATGCGATTGAAAATTCAAAAAGATATATTATTGACATGGCGTAAGTGATGTGATAGTATATAAAAGCTGCCGCCGCAGGGTGGTAACAACACAAAGAAAATATGTTGACATGATGTAAGTAATCTGGTAACATATATAAACGTCACGGTGCTGCTGGGCAGCAAATGTGACAGCGTTCTCTGAAAACTGAACAATGTAAGTAATGCATCATAAAAAGCCAGATGTGCGGTGCTCAATGAGCACTTTAAATATAAGC